>NZ_SGTV01000003.1:0-208068 GCF_005435035.1 Halorubrum sp. SD690R
GTCCCCGCCCATTTATATCCCAGTGCGCGGTCTCGCAGTGTATGACGACGCTCGCCTCGGTCCTCGGCGTGACGACCGTCGCCGGGGTCGCGACCGGGATCGGGGCCCTCCCCGTCTTCTTCCGGCACCGCGTGACACACCGGATCTACGACGGTGCCCTCGGGCTGGCGGCCGGGCTGATGGTCGCCGCCAGCGTGTTCGGCCTCGTGATCCCCGGCATGGAGGAGGGGACGCTCCGCGCGGTGATGGCGGGGGTGCTCCTCGGCGGGGCGACGCTGCTTGGCGGGAACTACCTCATTCCGCACCTCCACGCGGAGTACCGGGCGTGGTTCGTCGAGGGCGGCGCGACCGCAGACGACGCCGCGGTCATGGAGCCGCCGACCGGGGACTCTGTCACCAAGGGTTTCGCCACCCGGGGCTCCGCCGCCGAGGGAGGCGACGCGGAACCGGAATCGGTCGACGAGGACGCCGGGACGCTCGCCGAGCGCGAGTCCTCGCTCCGGAAGGCGCTGCTCATCGGCGGGGCGATCACCCTCCACAACGCCCCCGAGGGGCTGGCGATCGGCGTCGCGTTCGCCTCCGGGCTGGAGGAGGTCGCGCTGTTGCTCGCGGTCGTCATCGGCCTTCAGAACGTGCCCGACGGGTTCGCGTTCGCGGTGCCGATGGCGGAGACCGGGATGTCGAACCTCCGGGTGGTCTGGTACACGACCCTCTCGGGAGTGGTCCCGCAGGTCGTCGCCGCGGTCTTCGGCTTCTCGCTCGTGTCGGTCGGGGCCGGACTGTTCCCGGTGTCGTCGGGGTTCGCCGCGGGCGCGATGCTCGCGGTCGTCTTCCGCGAGCTGATCCCATCCTCGCACGGGCACGGGCACGCCGACGCCGCGACCGGCGCGTTCCTCGTCGGCTTCGTCCTGCTCGTCGTCGTCGACGCCGTCGTCGTGGTGTGAGCGGGCGCCGGACGCTGGAAGCGCACGACCGCGGCACAGGCCCGGGTGCGGGCGTCGGTCGCTACTCGTTGCGCGGGCTACTCGGGTGGTAATCGGTGTCGTACTGTCCCGGGTTGCCGTCGACGCGGTCCGGGTTGATCCGGCCGCCGAGCAGCATGAAGTCGAGCACCGTACAGTACAGCATCGCCTCGACGACGGGGACGGCCCGCGGCGGGAGGACGGGGTCGTGGCGGCCGACGACTTGGACCTCCTTCTCCTCGCCGGTCTCCCAGTCGGCCGAGCGCTGCTTCTTCGGGATCGAGGTCGGCGCGTGCCACGTCGCCTCGCCGTAGATCGGCTCGCCCGTGGTGATCCCGCCCTGGAGGCCGCCGTGGTCGTTGCCCACGGGGACGGGGTCGCCCTCCTCGCTCTCGACGTGGTCGAACGACTCGCCGTCGTCGAACGTCCAGTCCTCGTTGCGCTCGCTGCCCGCCACGTGCGTCGCGTCCTTCCCCAGCCCGTACTCGACGCCGGTGGTCGCCGGGATGGAGAACATCGCCTGCCCGAGGCGGGCGGGGAAGCTGTCGAAGCGCGGCGATCCGAGCCCCCGGGGGACGCCCCGGCACTCGAAGTAGATCGAACCGCCGATCGAGTCGCCCTCCTCCTGGTACTCCTCGATCAGCTCCTGCATCTCCGCGGCCGCCTCGGGGTCGGCGCAGCGCACGTCGTTCTCCTCGCTGTGTTCGAGGATCTGCCCGAAGCTCACCGGGGCGGCCTCGATGTCGCCGATGCGATTGACGTGCGCTTTGATCTCGACGTCGTGGTCAGAGGCGTCGAGCACCTGTTCGGCGACCGCGCCGGCCGCGACCCAGTTCACCGTCTCGCGCGCCGAGGAGCGCCCGCCGCCGCCCCAGTTGCGTGTGCCGAACTTCGCGGAGTAGGTGTAGTCGCCGTGCGAGGGGCGCGGCGCGGTGACGAACGGCTCGTACTTCCCCGAGCGGGCGTCCTTGTTCTGGATCACCATTCCGATCGGGGTGCCCGTGGTGTAGCCGTCCTGGACGCCGGAGTTGACGACGACCTCGTCGGGCTCGCCCCGCGAGGTGGTGATCATCGACTGGCCCGGCTTGCGCCGGTCGAGCTGCGCCTGGATCGCCTCCTCGTCGAGCTCGACGCCCGCTGGCACGCCGGAGACGGTGACGCCCATCGCGTCGCCGTGGCTCTCGCCGTAGGTCGTCAGCTGGAAGAGTCGGCCGAACCGGTTCCCGTTCATACCGGTACGTGTGGCCGGGGGCTTATAGGGGTTGCAATCCGCGCAACGAGCGGCGCTCGCCCGGACTTCGAGACGACGCGCCGACCGGCGCGCGACCGACGGCGGTATGTAAGGGGAACGCGTTGGTGGGTGCGTGCGTGACCGCTTCACCTCCGACCTCGGCGTGTACGCCCTTTCGGGGCTGTTCTCGCTCGTCGTCTTCGCCCTCGCGCTCGGCATCCTCTCGCGGACGCTCCCCGGCGGGCTCGCGAGCCGCCAGCTCGGAGGACTGATCGTCGGCTACCTGCTGTTCGTCGGCGTGTACACGACGGCGTGGTTCATCTACACCGGGATCGACAGCCGCGAAGAGGTCTGACCGTCGAGTCGCCGCCGCCCGCGGAGCCCCGCCTCCGACCGAGTCGGATCCGCCTGCCGAACCGTTTTCACGTCGCCGCGAGACGGGGCGGGTATGAGTTGGGACACCATCGCCTTCGACGTCGACGACCGCGGAGTCGCAACGATCACCGTCGACCGACCGGAGCAGCTCAACGCGCTCACCGCCGAGACGCTCGAAGCGATCGAGGACGCGCTCGACGAGGCCGCCGAGCGCGACGCTCGCGCCCTCGTGATCGCCGGTGCGGGCGACGAGGCGTTCGTCGCGGGCGCGGACATCTCGCACATGGTCGACCTCTCGACGCCCGAGGCGCAGGCGTACGCCGAGCTCGGCCACCGCGTCGCGGACGCGATCGAGACGTTCCCCGCGCCGACGATCGCCGCCGTCGACGGTTACGCCTTCGGCGGCGGGTGCGAGCTCGCCCTGGCCTGTGACCTGCGGGTCGCCGCCGAGAGCGCCGTCCTCGGGCAGACCGAGATCGATCTGGGGATCATCCCCGGCTGGGGCGGCACGCAGCGGCTCCCGGCGCTCGTCGGCGACGAGGTCGCCCGCCGGCTGATCTTCCTCGGCGAGCGCATCGACGCGACCGAGGCGGCCGAGGTCGGGTTCGTCGGCGAGGTCGTCGCGGACGACGACTTCGAAGACCGGATCGACGAGCTGGCCGGCGAGCTGGCAGCGAAGCCGACGACCGCGCTGCGCGCGGCGAAGGAGGCGCTGAACGCGGCCGGCGAGGGGTCGGCGGCGACCGGGCTCGCCTTGGAGCGCCGTGCGTGGGCCGGCCTCTTCGGGACGCACGATCAGCGCGAGGGGATGACGGCTTTCTTGGAGAAGCGCGATCCGGAGTTCGAATAACGCGGTAGCGGATCGCTGTCGGTGCTGTGCCGAGATGTGGTGGCGCGCGCCTTCGAGCGGCCGCCCTCGGCGGCCGCGAGAAGCGCGTGCGAGGGAGGCCGCGAACCGCCAACAGGCAGTGAGCGGTAGCGAGGCGCGACGCCTCTGGCAGCCGGCGGCGTGGCCGCCGGCGACGAGGCCGGGGAGGCGTGAGGTGCGGTCGCTGTGCTGGGCGGGACTCGAAGGGGCGGGCGCGAGGCGGGCGCAGGCGACAGAAGGACCGCAGGGCGGGAGCGAGTGACACGAGCGACTGACCGAGGACCGCAGCGAGCGTGCGCCCGCCTCGCGGCCAGGGGTTCGGTGGTGATCGTGTCGATCAGCTGCTTATAAATGATGTTGTCGTACGGCCTCGGAGCCGGGGTTTCGAGCCGATCCGGCGTTGGGTCTCGACCGCGTCTCGCCCGCGGAGAGTCGTCGTGCGATCGACTCACACCGCGATCCCGCAACCGCCACGCTTTATTAATCCGGCCGAGTACCCGCGACATGGACCAGTTGCGGCAGTCGCTCCTCGACGCGCCGATCATCGAGAAAGGCGAGTACCAGTACTTCGTCCACCCGATCAGTGACGGCGTCCCCATGCTCGAACCGGAGCTGCTCCGGGAGATCGTCATCCGGATCATCCGGAAGGCGGAGCTGGAGAACGTCGACAAGATCGTCACCCCCGCGGCGATGGGGATCCACATCTCCACCGCGCTCTCGCTGATGACCGACATCCCGCTCGTCGTCATCCGGAAGCGCCAGTACGGCCTCGACGGCGAGGTCCCGCTGTTCCAGGAGACCGGCTACTCCGAGTCGGAGATGTACATCAACGACGTGGAGGAGGGCGACCGCGTCCTCGTCCTCGACGACGTGCTCTCGACCGGCGGCACGATGAAGGCCATCCTCGACGCGCTCACCGACGAGGTCGGCGCGGACGTCGTCGACGTCGTCGCCGTGATCAAGAAGGCGGGCGAGAACGAGCTCGACGAGACCGACTACAACGTGAAGACGCTGATCAACGTCACCGTCGAGGACGGCGAGGTCGTCGTCGTCGACGCGCAGGGCGACGAATAGGTCGGTAACTGTCGACCCGGGGGGACCACCTCGAAGTTTCTACTCGCAGGTTTATTAGTAGTCGACGGCGGACCGGCGGTTAACACCTCCAAAGCCCCGCCCGCCACCGCACCGCGCCTCACGCCTCCCCAGCCCCGTCGGGCGCGTCTGTCGGACTCCCTTCGGTCGTCCTCGTCGCGCCAGCGACTCCCTCGCACGCGCTTCTCGCGGCCGCCGAGGGCGGCCGCTCGACGGCGCGCGCCGGTCGCGACCGTGACGTTTGCTTATAAACCCGACGCCGCCCTTTGGCGCTGCCGGGCGCGGGCGTCTTTTATATCGAGGTCCTCAATGGCGGACTACACATGACTGACGCGTTGTTCGTCGTGAGCGAGGAGGGGTACTGGGCCGAGGAGTGTATCGAGCCGCTGACGACGCTCGAATCGGAGGGCGTCGACGTGACCGTCGCGACGCCGTCGGGGTCGCCCCCGGTCGTCGACGAGCGCTCACTCGACCCCGAGGCCGCGGGCGGCGAGGAGCGAGTCGCGGAGCTCCGCGAGGTCGACGAGGAGCACCCCGAACTGAACGATCCGGAACCGATCGCGACCGTCGACGCCGACGGCTACGAGGCGGTCGTCTTCCCCGGCGGCCACGGCACCGTCTGGGACGTGAACCAAGACCGGCACGCCCGGCAGTTGCTGCTCGACGCGGTCGCTGGCGACGACGGCGTCGCCCTCGTCGTCTGTCACGCCGTCGGCATCCTCGCGTTCACGCGCGAGGCCGACGGGACGCCGCTCGTCGAGGGGCGCGCCGTCACTGGCTTCCCGAACGACTGGGAGGACGGGATCGTCGACGACCACGACGTGATGCCGGACGGTCGGAAGCTCCCGTACTGGGTCGAAGACGAGGTCCGGCTGGCGGGCGCGGAGTGGGACGCCGAACTCGACGCCGACACCAGCGTCACCGTCGACGGCGACCTGATCACGGCCCGCGGCCCGGGCTCGTCGGCCGAGGCGGCGGAGACGCTGCTCGGCGAGCTCTGAGCGTGCCCGATTCGATCACGCCGAGCCGAGCCGGTCGGTGTCGGCCAGCGACACCGCGACGAACGCGGCGGCGCTCGCGATGACGCCGGGGATGACCGGGTCGACCGCGGTCAGCGATCCGAGCCTGTCGACCGTCCACACTTCGGTGAGGACCTGCCACGCCGTTGCGGTGACGAACCCGACCACGACGCCGGCGAAGGCCCCGTCGCCCGTGGCCGCGTCCCAGTGAAGCCCGCCGAGGACGGGAACGAACAGGGTCGACCCGAGCACGGACGTGTAGAGCGCGACGATGAGCTGGACCACCCCGCCTAACGGACCGGGGTTGACGGCGAGAGCGGCGGGGACGACCGCCGCGCCGACGGTCGCGATCCGGCTGACTCGCCGCACGCGCGCCGGCGTCGGCTCCGGGACGAGGCCCAGGGCCGGCAGCGTCCGCTCGTAGATGTCGTGGGCCACGGCCGCCGACGTGACCAGCAGCACCGAGTCGACGGTGCTGAGCACCGCCGCGACGACCGCACCGAGCAGCAGCAGCCCCACCGCGGGACCGAACAGGTCGAGCGCGAGCCGGACGACGGACGCGTCCGGGTCGGCCAGCCCGGGGAACCGGACGCGCGCGAGCAGCCCCAGCGTCAGGATACACACGGCGATGACGGCCTGGATCGCGATGGAGATCGGGATCGCCCGCTTGACCGTCTCCGGGTCTCGCATGGCGTAGACCCGCGAGAGTTCGTACGGGGCCACCGCGATACCGAACCCGAACGACAGCGCCAGCCCGGTCGTGAGCGCTGGCGCCGAGGTGCCCGACAGCAACGCCGGGTCGATAGCCGCAGCCGCGTCGATGAGCGCCCTCGCGCCCCCAGTCTCGGCGACTCCGACGACGGCCGCCGCCGCGACGCCGAGGAGGAGGGCCGTGACCTGAACCGCGTCCGAATAGATGCTCAGCCGCATCCCACCGACGAGCGTGTACGAGAGCGCGACCGCGGCGAACGCCGCGATGCCGAGGACCCGCGGCACTCCGAAGACGGCGTCGAGGATGACCGCCCCGGCGACGTACTGGGCGGTCGTGTACACGAGGTAGATGACGCTGACGAGGGCCGCGGTCGTCCCGCCGACCACCTCGTTGTCGCCGTCGAAGCGCGCCGAGAGGAACTCCGAGACGGTGATCCCGCCGCGGGCGCGCAGGTGCGGCCCTACGAACAGCAGCGACGCGACCCAGCCGGCCCAAATGCCGAGCCACACCAGGCCGAAGCTCACGCCCACGGCGTAGTGGATCCCGATCGTGCCGATGAGCGTCCCCGCGCTGACCTGCGTCGCGGTCAACGACATTGCACCGAACACGCCCCCGATCCGGCGGTCGGCCGCGTAGAACGACTCGGCGTTCGACGGGTCGGCCTCGCTGTGCGCCTCCGAGGAACCGATCACGCTACCAACCTGCCCGAGCGAACGAATAAGCGATGTCCTCAGTTTCGCGGCAAAAGCGTCCGATATTATATACAACAGTTATTATGCGATCGCGTCTCGTGTGAACGCATGTCTATGGCCGACCGGCCGCCGATACGCGTCCTCTGCGTGGACGACGAGCCGGGGTTCGCGACGCTCACCGCGGACATCTTGGACCAACAGCACGATGACATCAGGGCCGTCGGCGTCACCTCCGCCGAGGCGGCGCTGGACCGGCTCGACGAGTCGACGTTCGACTGCGTGGTCAGCGACTACGACATGCCCGACGTCGACGGCCTCGAACTGCTCGATGCCGTGCGCGAGCGCTACCCGTCGAAGCCGTTCATCCTGTTCACCGGGCGCGGCAGCGAGGCCATCGCGAGCGAGGCGATCTCGTCCGGCGTCTCCGACTACCTCCAGAAGAGCGGCGGCCAAGAGCAGTACGAGCTCTTGGCGAACCGGATCCGAACGTGCGTCACGCGGCTCAGGGAACGACGGGACCGCGAGCGCGTCGAGGACTGGTACTCGCAGCTGTTCGAACAGCGGCTGATCGGCGCGGGGCTGTCACAGGACCGGAGCTTCGAGCTGGCGAACCGCCGCCTCGCCGAGATGCTCGGGATGCGGCGCGACGAACTCGTGGGCGAGCCGGTGTCGTCGATCGTCGCCCCGCACGATCGGGACCGAGTGGTCCGGGCGATCCGACGGCGAGAGTCCGGCGACGACGACCGCGTCAGATACACGATCGACCTCCTAGCGGCGGACGGCTCCACGTTTCAGGCGACGGTGGTCGGGAGCCGCGTCACCTACCGGGGCGAGCCCGCGATCCTCGGGCTCATCCAACCGACCGGCGCGGACGAGGCGGCGGCCTCGCAGGCGGTCCGCGGCCGCATCGAGGCCGCGAGCCGGATCCTCTCGCGCCCGCCGTCGGAACTGGACGCGCCGCTCCTGTCGACCGCGAACACGCACCTCGCCGAGGTCCTCGGAGCGCTCGACACCGGCGACTCGTCGCCGACTACCCCCGATCCGACCCGCCCCGTACAGCTCTCCGACGCCGTCGGCGAAGCGGTGTCACAGGCCGGCCTCTCGGCGACGGCGACCGTGACGGTGGACCCGGACGGGTCCATCGACCGCGACCGCGGGACCGTCGTCCCCGCCGTCCGGAACATCCTCCAAGCCGCGCTCGACGAGGCGGTCGACGCGGTCGCAGTCGACGCGCGAACGACGGCCGACGGCTTCCGAGTGCTCGTCCGCGACCCGCGGTCCGAGTCCGCGGAGGAGTGCTGCGTCGCCGAACTGCCGTTCGACGTCGGCCTCGCCGGCGACGCGATGTACGGGATCGACCTCTTCATGCGGCGGATCCCGGGTGGCGTTCGCTGCGACGCGGTCGTCGCGGAGGGGTGAGTTGCCGGGCGACCGCTCAGCGGATCACGAACGCAGGCTCTTCGATCCGTTCGCTCTTACACTCGGGGCACCGTGACGGCTCGTTGACCGGATCGTCGAAGCCGTCGAACCCGCACTCGCGACAGGTCGGCGGCGCGACGAGGAACTCCTCGTCGGCCCCGCCGTCGCTTTCTTCGGATCCGCTCTCGTCGGTAACGGACCGCGAGACGTGTTCGAGGTGTTCGTACACCGTCGGCGTCGGCAGCGACAGCGTCGCCGCGAGGTCGCTCGCGGTCCGCGGTTCCTCGCGGAGGGCGTCGGCGATCCGCTGGCGAGTCGTCTCCATACCCGACGTTCGGCACGGGCGAGTAAAACCGCCCGGTCGGCGTCCGACGCCGACACGGGCACAAGAGGTATGTCACCGGAGTGAGAGCGGGGGAGTATGAAAGCCGTCGTACTCGCGGGTGGCTACGCGACCAGGCTCTGGCCGATCACCGAACACCGGCCGAAAATGTTCCTCCCGGTTGGGGAAAACACCGTCATCGACGAGATATTCGAGGACTTGGAGGCCGACAACCGGGTCGACGAGGTGTTCGTCTCGACGAACGAGCGCTTCGCCGACACCTTCGCGGAGTACCTCGACGACAGCCCCTTCGAGAAGCCGACGCTCTCGGTCGAGGAGACGGTCGAGGAAGACGAGAAGTTCGGCGTCGTGGGAGCGCTCGAACAGCTCGTCGAGCGGGAGTCGGTCGACGACGATCTGATCGTCGTCGCCGGCGACAACATGATCAGCTTCGATCTGGGCGACTTCGCCGATTTCTTCGAGGACAAGGGAACGCCGACGCTGGCGGCCTACGACGTGGGCGACCGCGAGCGCGCGAAGTCGTACGGCCTCGTCCAGCTGGACGGCGACGAGGTGGTCGACTTCCAGGAGAAGCCCGACGACCCGGAGTCGACGCTCGTCTCCATCGCCTGCTACGCGTTCCCCGCCGAGACGCTCCCGAAGCTCACCACCTACCTCGAAGACGGCGAGAACCCCGACGAGCCCGGCTGGTTCCTCCAGTGGCTCCAAGAGCGCGGGGCGGTCAACGCGTACACCTTCGACGGCGCATGGTTCGACATCGGTACCGCCGACAGCTACCTCGACGCGGTCGAGTACGCGCTCGACGGCGGGACGCTCGTCGACGACGACGCGACCGTCGAGGGGAGCGACCTGGGCGACGTGGTCCACGTGATGGGCGGCGCGACGGTGACCGACTCGACGCTCGACCGCGCCGTCGTCTTCGGGGACGCGACGATCACCGACTCCGAGGTCCGCAACTCCGTGATCGACACGGGCGCCACCCTGGAGGGAGTCGACCTCTCTGGCGCGCTGATCGGCTCGCACACCTCCATCACCGAGGGCGACGAGTTCTGACCGCTTCGGGGCGACCGCCGTCTCAGTCGTCGACGCCGGCCTGCGCGTGCGTGTGGTGATAGCAGTCGAACGCGGGGTCGCTGCCGTCGGTCGCGGGGTAGAAACAGACCCGTTGGTAGCGCTCGTTGTCGAGCAAGTTCGCCACGAACCCGCCGGTGTGTCGGGAGACCGAGTCGTACGGGTCGCCGCAGGCGGGACAGTTCGCCGGCGGATCCTCGGGAACGTACATGCGGCGCGGTGGTCGGAGGTACGTCCCCGAGCCGGAAAACGACCGCGCCGAGCGGCGGCGGTCGGAGCGGCTCAGGACCCGTTCGAGGAGTCGCCGCTCCCGCCCTCGACGCCGAGCGCGTCGAACAGCTTCCGCCGGACCGCCTCCTCGGTGAGGTGGAGGAGCGTGTCGCGCTTGTCGCCGCTTGCCTCGATGCCGGTGAAGATCCCGAGCGGGATCTCGAGCGACCCCTGCGTGGAGTGGCCGGCGGCGTCGCCCATCTCCGAGAACGCCTCGTCGAGCACGTCGCCGATGTTCAGCCGGATGTCCTTCGAACGCGCCGCGAGGTAGATCTTCTCGTCTGCGATGCCCAACACGGCCGTCGTCGTGATCCCCTCTAGGTTGAGGAGGTGTTGCGCGGCCTGCGCGAGCGCCTCGCGGTCACGGATGAACCCGGCCGTCGAGAAGAGGTGGCTCCCCTGGACCTCGCGGTTCTGGATCGCCTCCGCGAGCACGTCCAGCGTCTCCGGACTCATCGACGGCGACTCCACCTGTTCGAGCGTGTCGTGGTTCGCGAACGGGTGGAGGTACGCCGCCGCGGTCAGGTCGGCGGGCGTCGTGTCCCGCTTGAAATCCAGCGTCTCGGCGCGGATACCGTAGAGGAGCGCGGTCGCGACCGCCTCCGAGGGCGACTGGTCGAACTCTTGGAGGTACTTCGTGAGGATCGTCGACGTTGAAGAGACGTTGGTCCGCACGTCGACGAAACGGGCGTCGAACGGCACCTCGGCCTCCAAGTGGTCGAGGTAGATGTCGACCGACACGTCGAGATCGAGGTCCTCGGCGGCGGCCTTCGCGAGGTCGACGGCCGCGATCGTCTCGTACTCGGAGAGCGGCGAGGCCTCGCCGCGGGCGAGCAGGTCGATCCCGAGGAGGTTGACGAACGCCCGGTTCTCTTGGTGGCCCACGTCGCCGGAGTAGATGATGTCGGCGTCGACGCCGAACGCCTCCGCGATCGCCTGGAGCGCGGTCGCGGACGCGATCGAGTCCGGCTCGGGGTTGTCGTGCGTGAGGATGGCCATCCGGTCGCCGCCGTCTTCGATGATCTCCGCCAGCTGGCGGGCCATGTACTCCAGCTCGCCGGTCTCCAGCGACTGGAGGGCACTGTCGGCGATCACCGTCGAGGGGTTGATCACCACGTCCGCGCCGCGCTCGCGCAGCTCGTCCTCGCTGACGGGGTCGGAGGCCCGGGCCACGAGGTAGTGGTCGCCGCCGGTCTCTCTGACCGCCGAGACGGCGGCCTTGTTCGCTTCCACGTCGCTGGCGAGGATCAACACGATGTCGCGGTCGGCGAGCTCGTCGACGACGTCCGGCTCGGCGATGTCCTGGACGCGCGCGTTGAGGTCCTGGTCGCGGAGCGCCTCGACGCGGCTCTCGTCGCGGTCGAGGATGAGGACGTCCTTCCCGCGCTCGGTCAGTTCCTCCGCGACGGCGTGACCGACGCTTCCACAGCCGAGGATGGCGTACCGGGTCCGCGCGGATCCGGATGCCCCACTACTCATTGGAGGGATTTCCGCGGCACGACACTTAACGAGTGCGCTCTCGGCGTCGTCCCCCGGCCACGAGGTCGCCGAGTCCGGCGGCTTCGCTCCCGAGAGACGCGTTCGGGTCCGAACGCGATACCGTCGCTTTCGTGCGATTGTACCGGCGTCCGCCGAGCGCCGACGGGGTCGAATGAAAAGGCCTTTTAGCGTGACCCGGGTACAAACTTGCGAGGGCCGGTAGCTCAGTTAGGGAGAGCGACGGACTCTTAATCCGTCGGTCGCGTGTTCAAATCGCGCCCGGCCCGTACACCGGCTGAACCTTCTTGATTCGACGGAATCGCATGATTGCGAGCCGATCATACGCGATTTGTCACTAACCGACGGTTTATTTCGTACACTCACTGTACGCGCCCCCGTGCCGTCTGGCATCTAGCATTATTTATCGCCGAGATCATGTCAGTGTTACGCCCTGACATGGCACGCGTCCGTCCGCACCGATGTTCAGTGTTCTACATGTGCGCGCGAAAAGTGCGACTCAACGGATCATGATGACAACCCCTATGTGCCGACTGCGGTATGACTTCGACTTCAGTCCGCTGCCATCCAAGCTGACGCACGTCCAAGTCAACGAATGCCTCGCGAATATCGCCTTTCAGTGAACGAAAGCGCTCTTGTTACAATCGCTCTCGGAGTTGCCTCGGAGTGTCTTGGTTCGCGTCGGACCAGTGGTTTCCACGGGTGTGGTTTGGCGCGTCGCAGTCGGTTCGAAGTCGCTACAGTAGTGCGACAGAACAGGTACGCCGGCTGTGAGTCGACAGGGAAGTTAGTCTGCCATCGTCGGCTCGGATTCGGCGTCACTGTCGGCGGACGTATCCAGCTCGCCGTCGCCTCCAGCATGGAGGGACCACTGATCGTTGCTTCGGAGCCGGCCTACTCGGCTGCCAGCTCGTCGAACTTCTCAAGCACGAGATCGAAATACTCGTCTGACATCCGGCGTGGATTCCGAACCTGATGGAAGTCGTCAAGGACAAACTCCGTCTGTTCGCGATTGAATCCGTATGCGTGAAACACGCCAGCGTCAAGTTCTGCCTGGATCCGTTCTCTCATATCGGGATCAGTTGCTGCTTCGATACCCAGACTATCTCGCATTTCGGCGAACGTATCTCCGTAGCAATTGAGCCTGGCAGCACGCGTCCAAATGTGCTCGAACCAGTCGTCCCCCTCTGTGAGATGAGGAATCTGTGATTCCTTGAATTTGTACATGACAACTGTATTATCAACTTTTGTACGCATTAGGAAGTCAAATGGAACGCTATTCAACATGCCAGCAACTACAAACAGCTCTTTATCAGTGAATATCCGCTCATAAGCGCTATGGAGGGTGTCAGTTGAAAGGTCCTCCTCGTTGGGGTTGATCTGATACGGACGGATAGTGTGAAGTTTGTTGTGGCAAACAACTCCTTTCGGGATTACAGAGGCAATAAGAGTCCGTTCATTCATTCTATCAGCAATATCTCGATAGACTATACGGTACTCTGAACAGTCGAGTTTCACATCTTCCTCAGAGAGTGGCTCTCCCCGGTTATCCTCCAACAAACTGTTTACGAAGGACTTCTGCGAGCCAGTACCGTCGAATTCATCATAGATCGCCCGTTTCAATTTTCGGTGATTCTTTTCCCGAATCCGCCTCTTCGCGCTTTCATCTGGATTCTCGTCCTCATCAACACTCCAAAACTCTGGGGAGTCAATGTCAACAAACGTTGGATCGTGACTGAATTGATATATGTTGCTACCACCGTACACTGGGTAATCTCCTAGCTCACGACTCTCTACGAACCTATCAGCGTCGCTTGTACGATGTAACTCAGCGTACGGGGTACAATACCACTCATCACCTATTTGCTCGCTGACTGGTTTGTGTTTGATGTATGTCCGTAGCAGCTCAACCTGCCGTTGAGATTCGAGGTGAGGGAAAACTCTGGCTTCAGGAGAATACCCAAGCAGAACCTCTGTTGGAATACTAAGTGCCACGTCGTCAAGATTTGTGAGAACATCTATCGACTGTTGATGGAATATACCCCGCAGATCGCCTGTACTACCTCCGTTCTTGAATGTGACTACTCCGAATTTGTACTTGTCCTCAATATTCGAGAAAATACCTCTGTTTTCGAATGTAACAATTGAGTCTACGTTTGTTTCACTCATTAGATGTACTCGTAGATCTTTCGTCGATGCTCCGCTAAATATTGCTCCAGGAAGTACCTGTGCGACTCTCCCGCCGTTTTTTGCTAACTGAAAAATACGCTCAAGGAACAACGCAGATAGATCGTTCTCTGTTCCCTGTGTTTTCCCATCGATCTTCGGCGTCTGTTTCGTATATTCGCCTGAATTATGGAAATATTCAGTTACAACCTCAATCTCGTGCTGATACTCGTCCCAACCACGTGCTATTTCATCGTCCTTGAGTAACTCTTTTTGTCGTGTCTCTTTCTCATCCGGTAATAGCGACGGGAATTTCTCGTCGTACCTAACAAAGAATTCGTCCCGTGTCGGACGCAACCGATCCCACGGCGGATTTCCAACGATGACGTCGAAGCCACCACCCGCGTACACCTCAGCAAATTCGAGCACCCAATGGAACGGCGTGTAGCTGTCTAGATCGTCGTCGGTGACACCATCGACGATATCCCGGAAGTCAGCGAGAATCTCTTCGTCAAGCTCCGCGCGGTACTCACGGAGCAACGAGAGCGCGTTCTGCCGGTGTGTCTCCGCTTTCTCTGGGAACGCCTTGTACTCCTCGTGGAGTTCGATCTCGTCAATGACGTCCTCGTAGCGTGAACGGACACTATTGTCCGTCCACTGTTCGAACGTTGCGATGCCGTCGTCTGTTTCCTCAGGGAAACCCACGTAGCCGATGAGCGAATTACCCTGTCGAAGATTGAACGTGATGTTCGGGAGTGCCAGCTGTTCGTGGCTCAGCTCATCGACGTCTTCTTCCTCAAGCTCAGACACGATTGAGAGCCATAGACGCAGTTTTCCAATCTCGACAGCAGGATCCATAATGTCGACACCGTAGATGTTGTTCTGGACCGTGGTCTGCTTTAGTCGGTGTCGACTTGGCTGATCGTCTCTATCGCTGTGTGCCCAGAGTTCATCCCGAACCTGTGTGAGTTCCTCGACGACAGACGTCAGGAAGTGCCCCGAACCCATCGACGGGTCGAGCACGTAGAACTCGTCGACGTTGTCAAGGAGCTTGTCAATCAGATCTTTCGAGCGTGGGATCCCGTCGATGAGCTCATAGAGGCCATCGTACTGCTCAACCTCAGCTTCTGGCCACCCACGCTCTTCGACGATTATCTCACCGAACCGCTCTCGGAGTGCTGGGCGAACCGTCTGCTCTGCGCTGAACCTGGTGATCTCCTTGGGCGTGTAGTATGCTCCCAAGTCAGCATTCTGATCGCCTGGATCTGTGGTGAGGTAGTTGATCGTCTTCTCAAAGACGGAGCCGAGTACGGAGGGATCAATATCAGCTGGCCCACCGTCGACGGAGAACTGGTAGCGTTCTAAGAGATTAATGATTGACTCAAGAACACTGTCGCGGACGTTGAACCCCCGCTCGTCAAGCTCGGACTCTGTGCTGAGTTCTGGCCGGAACAAGCCACCGTTCAAGTATGGAATCTCGCTGTAGAGATCGATCTGTTTGATCGAGTCGTCTCGGACATCCGGCTTGACGTTCATCACGTCATAGAAGAGCGGATCGAGGAACGACTTGTACATCGTCTGGGGATAGACGCCGTCTTCGTACGTCTCAACAATGGTACTCAGTAAGTCGGGCCGGACGATACGCTTGTCCTCCAAGAATTTGATGAAAATGAGGCGATTCATCAGCTCCACCGAGAACAGCCGTGTATCGCCACCGTCAGCCTCGTCCGGTGCGATGACGCCGTCGCCGACAAGACTCCGCGCCCGACGGTCCTCGCCGACGTCGTCCTCGTCAACTCCAAAGACGTAGCGAATGTAGTCGTCGTAGAACTCGTCCGTGATGGCTTCCTGTTTTTGTTTGAGTACATCGCGAGCGTCGCCGATGATCGAGCGGAAGTTGTCGAAGTTGAACGACTGGATGAGTTCCGCGACGAGCTCGCGCTGTTCGTCAGGGACAGCGTCGACTGGTGCCTTCGATGACGTCGTCTGATTCTCAAAGAGCGTTAGGAAAACGGGCTGGAGATCGACGTCAGCGACAGTGGTGTGGGTGTACGAGTCGGCGTCGTATCTGATGAACATCCACCGTAGTCCGTCAGTAGCGAAGCCGAAGTCGGATTCAAACTCGCGCTGGCTGAGCCAGGACTTGACTTGATCCGCACCATGTCCGCGATCTTCGAGGTGCTTCTTGAGTGGTTCTGCCTCAATCAGCAGCCGGCTCGACTCGACAGTATCGATGTCCCGGAGTGACACGGCGTAGTCCGCCTGCTCACCACGAGTGGACGAGAAATCGCCTGCCTCAGAACCATAGTCCTCGTAGCCCAGAATCTTGAGCAGCGGTTCGATGACACGATCCTGCGTTAGTGGTTCGGGGTCGAGCTGATCGCGGGTATAGTCCGAGCGGGGGACGTAATCGCCTCGATCCCGGGTAAATGTCTTGTCGAGATCATCGTCATCTTTGTACTGCTCACGGAGGCTGCGGATACACGAATCGATCGCGTTGATTACGAGATCGACGTCGTCGTCGGAAACGGTGGTGTCGAACTCGTCGAAGTTGAACTCCGTTTGGGAGTTCTGGGTAGACATAGCAAAGGCGTCGCCCCCGAACTAAATCAAAGTGTCTCTGTCGTAACGTGCTGTCTGAGGTTTGCTTGGATAGCAAGTGATGATTGTACGCTACTCAAGCATTAATTGCTTCAATTATAATCTCTAGTTCTCCACTAACATCCCCAGCCGGACTGAACCCGTCGAAATAGTCTGTATTATCTACGATCATATTCCATTCCCCGTATGTCTCAGCAAACACACGATCGGGGTTGCCGACTTCATCTGCTCCCTTTCGTGAGAAATATGGATTAAGTTCGCCATCACCGCGATAGCCGTATAGATCACGCTCATGTCCCAGAGCAACCTGTATTGAGCCTGAAACAGGCTGAGCATCAATATAGATCCAACAGTCAAAATCTACGTTATAGTCAGTACCTGCCCATTCTCCTTCAGCTAAATTGACATCATAAGTCAAAATCAGTACTTGGTTTCCCCCTGACGTAGTGGTGTACTCATTTGTCGTTGTCAAGCCGTCCTGGTTTTGTTCGTGGGAATTCCCGATTCCAACACAGCCTGAGAGGGCAGTACCACCGAGTATCGTTCCGAGCACAGCCCGACGCCTTGTCATAGCGTTGTACGATGCCTGATCGCACTTGTAGGTTTGTAACTTATAATTCAATTCTTGCGTTTGTTCGGACAGGGGCACGGTGGGCACGGAGCACACTCACAGCGACGGCGTTACCACGTGGTGGTGTGGGCATCGCGAGCTGTCGAGAACAAGCAGGCTCCGCCAGTAGTCAAGTCGGACAGAGGCCACCCTTGGCGCGGACAGGGGCTGGCCCCGAACGGAGCCCCGCCAGTCAGTAGTCGACGAGCGCTAGTTGGAACAGTATTGTAGATATCTACAATACTACTCCCAACAGATTCATGTAAGAAATAGTAGATAGTCGGGAGAACTGCGACAAGATCGTCGGCCTCGACGTCAGCCCTGTTCGCCACGACTGTAATCACGTTAGCTTTGGTAGGGCAGTCTGCGGTGGGACTAACGCCATGGTCCAGATGCGAGATCCACCGGTTGGACTGCGAGTGGCGCTGTCTACGGTGATACCGAAGCTAGTCACAGTAGGAGTAACGCTAGTTGGGGTAGCAGTTGAATGTGTTACTCCTATACGACTAAGCGTTGTTGGTGGATACTACTGCCTTACTTTACTGTACTGATCACTATACGACACAACCCTTACTGTGGCAACTGCGGTAGCTGTTGCTGTACACAACATCCAGAACTAGTTAGGTACTTACCTAAACAGCACAGCACCGCGCGAGGCAGTTTCGACTGCCGTCGGCTCATAGCCGGCTGTGTCGACGTCGGCTTAGAATAGATAGCAGTCCAATGGTGCTCAGTTCGATTCTAAGCCGGCTAGTGGCGACGCTAGGGCTGCCAGTGTGGGGGTGGATGTAGGTTGTAATCATATCCCCGCCAGAAACCGCTCTGTGCGCTGCTGAGAGGCTCCTGAAAGAGACAACTGTGTTACGTTCAGTCGTATAACGACTGCTTCTTCCACAATAACGCCATAGATAGCGTGTTAAGCGATTTGTGAGCCGAGATGATATGCCCTACTTGGAACCCGCTCAGGTGCCTCTCACGGCGCACTCAGCCGACGTCAAATCGATCTCAGATATAGGCAGAATAGCCACATTCCAGATACACTCAGTAGCCACCGACTGAGCGGAGCTGCGTCGAGTGACATTATGGACAGTCCTAAGTTGTATAAGATATCCGATAGACTGGGGACAGAGCACGCGGTGGTTGTTCAAATATTACACAATTCTTGAAGTTTTCTACAACTTTGCTCAGTTGAGCGGAACTGGCGCACGTTGGTGGACGTCGACAGCGTCAGCGTTGAGGGCGCGCTGTCCGTGCCGGCAAGCTACCTGGCGTTGGTAGACCAACAACCAACAGGGTGTAACGAGCCGTACCGATTCGACCTATGACCGACGACAGCGGTCCTCCACGGCCGGCAGGCGGTTCAAACGACACTGCGGTGTGGTTGCCGAGCGGTCGCGGTGATGGAGGGAAGGCTTCAGAGTGTATGCCTGCCACTGTATTTTCGAGCTACTGATTCGAACTATGACTCCGAATCAGGCCGAGCCCGCAACCACTGGAATTGGTAATCGTTCTAGAGAAAATTGGCACTACCCCCAGGATTACTGAAGCAAATTCATGAAGCGCCTGGCACATCGATTTTTTTACTCGACTGAATCGACGTCGGCTATAACACTGAGCAAACCGCGCGCGAAAATTGGTGGGTCTGTGAGTCAAACATGCCAACTCTTCCGATCCAAATGATAACGAGTCTGTTGCCATCCTACTCTCTGTGTGATCATAAACAGTAGTGGGAATGCTGTTTACAGCACCGGCGATTGTCCCAGCTCTAATGGTAGTTCACCGACATCAAAGCAATACGGATATCGTTTCCCGTGCCAGTTATATGTGTTAATCCTCTACGTATAGCCGAGTTCAGAGTGAGGGTGTACAACCCTCGTGCGGATCGTCGCAATGTCAGCAGAAAATGGCAGTGAAGGTATCGCCGATAGCATCGCACATGTTCCGAGCGGAGTAGAGATAGTTGACGGTGGATCAACCACGCTGGAGAGCTACGTTGATGAGGAGTGCTGGCTCGCCTATGTCGTCACAGACGACAGCAAAGTCCCCTGTGATCCGAACTCTGCTCGGCCAAAATACGTCAACGGACATGAGGCTACCGGGGCAACGACGTATCAAGACGCACTACACACAGTCCACGAGTCCCAGCATCGGTTAGGAGAGAGTCGTCGCCTCAACGGTGTTGGCCTTGCGCTCTCACAGACGGACCTCATCGCGATAGATCTTGATGATGTCGTCACTGATGACGGCTGTATAGCACCGGACGCCTCGGAACTCGTCTCTGATCTTGGTACGTACACAGAACTCTCACCGAGCGGAACTGGGCTCCATCTACTGCTGGCAGATGAGCGTGGGGTTAATGACTCACTGGATCAGAAGGCTCCGCTTGACGGTCAGGGAGAGATCGAACTCTATGACTCACGAATGATGACGTTTACCGGTGGAGCGCTTGAGTCGTTCTCCGATGATGTGGTCGAGTGTACCGGGCTAACGACAGCACTCCAGCGTGAGTACGTCGGCACAGAGGTAGAACAGAACAACTCTGAGACTGACTCAGCTATCGAGACTGTCGACTACACCCCCCGTGAAAACAGACTCTCTGATAAACAGCAGAGGCTTGTCAACGCGATGCTGGCGCATGATGATGACGCTACTGAGCTGTGGGAGCGCGGAAGTACCGCGTGGGATAGTGCCTCTTGGAGCCACGATCGCAGTCGGGCGGACGCCTCGCTCGCCAGCAAGCTGGCTTGGTGGGCATGGAAATCTAGTAAGTTCTCTGATACCAAGTTCACTGAGACTGAACTAATCGAGATCTTCTTGGAGTCGGATCTGGCGCAGAGAAAAAAATGTCAGAACAGGGATGACTATGTTCCGCGGACAATCCGAAGCGTGCGATAGGTACGATCCGTTATATCGTATCTCAAGCGTCGTCGAAGTAGCTCCGCCGTTTTTCCATCTTCTCAGTTTGTGTCATCTCGTTGTAGTGCTCATCAAGAACCTCCGAGCTCACATTGGAGCGATCAGAGACAGCTGGCTTCGGTGCGTCTGAGCGGAGTCGCCACGTGATTGATCCCCGCCGTACTGCGTGGGGCGACACAGCATCGTCGCATTCGTAGATGCGATTATACTGGTGCTCTGAGACGTCACAGCTACATTCCTCACCGACGAATTGAGGCGATGTCACCCAGTACGTCTGCCGGCGGATTCCACTTCGACTGATGCGCCCATAATCTGTCCCCAACAGCGGAGTCCGTCCGTAGTCGTCTTCAGTGTGGGAATGACGATCAGTGATCCAGTCATTGAGAACGTCAGCGGTGCCTTGACTGATGCTGATTAACCGTTCTGCGCGACTCTTATTTTTGAGTGGCGTTTCTGATTTGGGCCGGTGTCTCACTCGGAGATGTCTGTCGTCCAAATCCACATCGTCGACGTCGAGTCCCCGAGCAGTGCCTGTCCGAATGCCCGTTCGCCACAGGATGAGGAATATTACGTGTCGAAGTGTTGCGTATTCGTATTTTTCCAGGCGTTCCTGAATACGCTGCGCCTGCTCGTACTCGATGTGGACGGATCGTGCGTTCTCGCCCTTCTCAATCGTCGGCACGTCTACAGCGTCCGAGAGTCCCGTCTCAACGAAGTCAAATTGTTCGCACAATTGGACGAAGGCCCGGAGCGTGCTCATTTGCGTCCGCACGGAGACGCGGTTGAGATCGCCATCTTCGCGACGCCACAATCGGTACTCGTGAAGCCGACGTCCGGTGAGGGTGTTGAGGTTAGCAATGCCCTCGTTGTCACACCAGCGAACGAAGTGTTTGAGACGGAGTCTGTGCGCGTCCTGCGACGAGTCAGCCAGTTCATCCGCGCGGTGGCGGAGGTACAAGTCGACTGCTTCTTGTGGTTCAATTGGGTCGAGTTCGGACATGTCTACCAAGACGATGCCAGACAGTCCGGGGGCGTACGCTGGTTTTTGTCGGGAGCCACGTTCTCTCGACGGACTCTTAATCCTCGGACGCATCCGCGCCCTGCGGGACGCAGGCGCGGTTATAGAGGCTTTAAGAGCCTCTGAGTGTTCAAATCGCGCCCGGCCCGCTTCTCATAACGGTCCACCGTCTACTGACGAGTTCCCGCGTTGTGCCGCCGTCTCGAAAGGCGGAATCACGAACGGGGTAGAACGGCAGATCGGCGCCATCGAGGTGGCCGACGGCTCGGAGAACTAGCCGAGGGGGAAGAGTCGTGCCGAGACGGTTGATACGAACGTTGAACGGACGGCTCTGCCCGTCGACGGGACTCCTGGCGGACCGCACGGACAAACGGACGAGGGATCGAGCGCCACAGGACCGACACTCGATTCCGGCCCGCGGGGTGGCCGGAGTCAGACTGCGTGTGACACTCCTCACCCGTCTGGGAACTCAACGCCCGTGAACGCGAAGCGAGCGCCGCCCTCGGCGCTCTGCTCGACGCCTATCTCCCACCCGTGAGCGGTGGCGATCTGCTTGACGATGGTCAGTCCGAGGCCCGCGCCCCCTTCGCCCGTGGTGACTCCGTCTTCGAACAGTCGGTCGCGAAGGTCGTCTCGAATCCCCGCGCCGGTGTCTTCGACGTAGAACCCGTTCGGAATGGCTCCGACCCGCACGGTCACGTCCTCGCCGCCGTGTTCGACCGAGTTGCGGAACAGGTTTTCCAAGATCTGTCGCAATCGGCTCTCGTCGGCGGAAATGGCTATCTCTGTCTCGACGCGCAGCGATGCGTCGCCCGTGTCGACGCTCCCCCACGCCGACCGGCTGACCGCTTCGAGATTCGCGGGGGCGACTTCGTCGATCCGGTCGCCCGCCTTCGTCAACGAGACGAGGTCGGTGATCAGAGCCTCCATGCGAGTGAGGGCGGCGTCCGCCGTTTCGAGGTGTTCGCTGTCGGACTCCCTGCGGGCGAGGTCGATCCGCCCTTTCGCGACGTTCACCGGGTTTCGGAGGTCGTGACTGGCGACGTCGACAAACTGATCCAGCTGCTCGTTCCGCATCGTCAGGCGCTCGTTCGCCCGTTCGAGTTCGGAGACCGTCTCCGCGAGCTCCTCGTTCGTACGACGAAGCCGCGCCGCGTACACGCCGATGACCGTGCCGAGCGCCGCGCCGACGCTCAGCGATCCGGTCATCGAGAGCAGGATCGACGAGTCCGCTCGGGAGGCCATCTCCCCGAACCAGGCTCCGAGAATCACGAACGCGAGAAACCCGGTGACAGTCCATTTCAACACCGTCCGCTGGCTCGTCGCGGCGACCCCGTCCGATCGGAGCCGCCCGTACGACACCAATCCGACCCCGATGAGCATCGGAACCGCGGCCTGGAGTGCGAGTATCCCAAAGTCGACGTCCACGAGCACACTCATCACCCCTGTTACGACGATGATCGCCGCCCCCACGATAACGACGGGATTCATCTGAGTGTCGGGAGCCATTTTTGAATGTATTCCAGTATGCGATATTTAAATAATTTCGATATGTACGAGAGCCCTCGGCGCTCCGAGCGCCGGTCGAGGCCGTGATCGAGGGTCGAAACGAGCCCATGTGGCGCACTTATCCGGGCATTCAGCACGGCAGCGACCGAACAGATTATCCCGGCTACCCGCGCTGTGTTCGACGAAACACCCAGAAATAATCAATATAACGTCATTTCATCGAGGCTGACCTCCGGCGCGCGGAGCGGTCGGTCGAGACTGCCGTCTCGCTCGTCGAGGACCTCACGACCGTCCACCCGTTCTCCGTCGAGCCGAGGCGGCTCTCCGAGTCGATGCGCGAGCCGAGCGCCGCGCCGACGGAGCGCGATGAGTGACGCCACGCCGCGGCCGGTCGGGCGGTCGCGCCGAGCGGCCCGCGGTGGGTGATTCCCGTTGCGCTTCTCGCCTCGTCGGTCGTCGTCTGCGAGGCGAACAAGACCCGGGCCGACCTCTCCGGGCTCTGGCTCGACGAGTACGCCCCCGCCGAGGGCTGACGACCGCCCAGTTCGCCGAGGCGTTCGACGGCGGGGTCGCGGTCCTCGTGCCGGACGAGTCGCTCGGCGACGGGGCGGCCGAGGAGATACTGGAACGGTCGCGGTCGGAGGCGTCGCACTGTCGCGTGCTCTGCGTCAGGGAGCGGTCGGCCCCGGACGGGGATGCGCCGTACGACCGCGACATCGAACGCCCGGTGTTCGAGGCGGACCTCGTCGACACCGTCGAGACGCTGTTCCACCGGGCCGACTACCACCTGCTCTTGGACCAGCACTACCGGACCACCGTGCTCATCTCGGCGTACGAGTGGCGGGACGGCGGCGATCCGACGGACGACGGCCGGTACGGCCGACTCGTCGACCGGGCCGAGCGCTTCCAGGAGTAGTTGACTCGGCTGCGACGACGGATGAGCGGCGAGGACGTTCGCGCCGTCGCCGAGGGGTTCGCGGTCGGCGACGGCGACGGCGTCGCCGAGGAGGAGTCCGTCGAGAGCAAGTACCGCCCCGACGAGTGCGCCCGGCGAAGGAGCGACCGGACCGAACGGGTCGACGGCGAACGGGCGGCGGTGAAGACCGGCGCGTACGTGTGGCGGTGCGAGCGCTGCGGCCACGTGGACATGCGGGCGGGCGCGAACCACCGACGCGTCACCTCCTCCAACCGCTGAGGCGGTCGGCGAGCAGTTCGCTCAACCGCCCCTGCGCCGCTCGCCGCGGCGTGGGTGATTTATGTGCTTCGCCGACGACGACGCTGCGTACATGTCGAGTCTCGACGACGCGGCGGCGGTGATAACGGGAGCGAGTTCGGGAATCGGTGAGGCGACGGCGCACGCGCTCGCCGAGCGCGGGGCGAACGTCGTCCTCGTGGCGCGGCGGCGCGAGGCGCTCGAATCGGTCGCGGACGACGTGCGGTCCGAGCACGGCGTCGGGGCCGTGGTCGCGGACGGCGACGTGCGCGACCCGGCGACCTCGCAAGCGGCGGTCGAGGCCGCGGTCGACGAGTTCGGCGACCTCGACGTGGCCGTCGTCAACGCGGGCGTCGCCCGCGGGAGCGACGTGGCGACGATGACCGACGAGGAGTACTCGGTGATACAGGAGACGAACGTCGACGGCGCGTTCTTCCTCACGCGCGCGGCGCTCCCGCACCTCACGGAGAGCGAGGGCAGCCTGATCGCGGTCGGCAGCTTCGCCGGGGAGTACCCGCGGTCGTTCAACCCCGTGTACGCCGCGACGAAGTGGTGGGTCCGCGGGTTCGCGCACAGCGTCGCGGCGCAGGTCGGCGACGAGGGCGTGGCCGTCTCCGTGGTCAACCCCTCGGAGGTCCGGACGGAGTTCGGGAGCGAGGACGGCGAGCCGTTCGAGGAGCGGTTCGAGCCCGGGAGCGTCACCGAGCCCGAGGAGGTGGCTGAGGCGATCTCTTTCGCCGCGTCGCGGCCCGGCTCGACGGCCCAGGAGATCGACCTCTTCCGGCGCGACAAGTTCGCCGACACGCTGTAGCCGCCGCGGTCCGGGCGGACGAGCCGTCGAGCGTCGGGCCCCGACCTTCGAACCGTAACCCCTTTTGAATCACCGGACGGCGGACGCGTGTGAGCAACGCGACGGACGGACCGAAGCGATCGCAGTTCTGGGCGCTCTACCTCACTCGGTTCGCGGAGGGGTTCGGGTTCATCACGTTGCTGACGCTTCTGCCGACGTACATCAACGCGTTGGACCCGCAGGCGGTCACCGTGTTGGGCGTCACGGTCTCGGCCGGCTTCGTCATCGGGATGTACACCACCGGGTTCACGCTCGCGCAGACGGCCGCGGTGGTCCCGCTCGCGTGGGCCGGCGACCGGTTCGACAAGCGGCGCGTCCTCCTCGCCGTTCTCGTGGCCGGTGCGGGCGTGTACGCGCTGTTCCCGCTGGTCGACTCCTCGGCCACGTTCGTCGCCGTGCGCGCGCTTCAAGGGTTCGTCGTCACCGGCGCGGGGCTGATGACGCTCTCGCTCGTCGGCCAGATCGCCGAAGCGGGCACCCGGGCGGACAAGATCGGGAAGGCGAACGCCGCCTCGTTCGCCGCCTCGATACTCGGCTCGCTCGGCGCGGGCGCCATCTACGACGCCGTCGGCTTCGGGCCCGTCTTCGGGGTCATCACGGCGCTGATGGTGGCCGCGTGGCTCGTCACGTGGGGCGTGCTCGACGACGACCCGACGCGGATCGAGGGGTTCCCCTTCACCGACCTCGCGGTCAACCGCAAGCTCCTGACGATATCGACGTTCCGGGCGCAGTACGCCTTCGCGGTGACGATGGTCCGGACGTGGGTTCCCATCTACGCGGGGACGGCGGTCGGCGGCGGGGGGCTCGCGGTCGGGGCGACCGCGGTGGCGGTGACGGTCACCGCCGAGAAGGCGACCAACATGGTCGGGCAACTGTTCACGGGTCGGCTCTCAGACGCCTACGGGCGGTCGCTGTTCGTGTTCGGCGGCGGCGGAGCCTACGGGGTGATCGCGATGGCGATCCCGTTCTCGGCGCCGATCGGTGCCGCCCTCGGTAGCGGCGTCACGGTCCCCGTACTGGGCGCGCTCCCGCCGGCGTACCTTCCGCTCGTCTGCCTCTCGGGACTCCTCGGCGTCGCCGACTCGTTCCGGGAGCCGGCCAGCATGGCGCTGTTCGCCGACGAGGGGACCGACGACGGCGGCGTCGCCTCCAGTTTCGGCATCCGAGAGCTGGTGTGGCGGCCGGGGTCGGTGGCCGGCCCTCTCATCGCCGGCTGGCTCATGGTCGAGGTGAGCATGGCGTCCGTCTTCTACGTCGGCGGCGCGTTCGCGGTCACCGGCGTCCTCGCGTTCCTCGCGATCCTCGCGCGGGACCACGGTCGCGCGGCGCTGACGACGTGGTAGGACCGCGTGCGGCCCGCACACCGAGCGGCCACGTCCGCTTACCGCTTCCGCAGCGCGGCGCGGTAGTGCGGGCCGTCGCCGGAGCCCTCGCGGTCGACCGCGTCCACGACCCAGTCGGTCCCAACGGCGGCCTCGCGGAGTCGGTCCGGCGAGAACAGCCGGAAGTGGAGCGTCGGGTCCGTCTCCCCGTCGTACCGGAACCACATGAGGCGGTGCGCGAGCCCCGGCGTCGGGTCCGCGCGGTAGCCGAACAGGTCTGCCGCCTCGGAGTGCTCGGGATCGTAGCAGTCGACCACCGCGGTCGCGTCGGGCGTCGTCACGAACGCGAGGTCGCTGAGGAACGCCGAGAGCCCGCGCATCGACCCCGCCAGCCCGATCTGCGTCCCGATCGCGAGCGCCGACGCGAATCGGTCGCGCTCGAACGACTCGCGGAGGGCGAACATGTCGCCCTCCCTCGCGTCGGCGACGCCGCGGTCCCGCATTGTCTCGACGAGCGCCGGGCTGGCTTCGACGGCCACCGTCTCGAACCGCTCCTGAAACCGCAGCGCGTGGCGGCCAGCGCCGGCGCCGAGGTCGACCAGCGGGCACTCCAGCCGGGACGCTAGCCACGACCCCGCCTCGTCGTCGGGGTCGAACTCGGTGAAATAGAACGCCTCGATCGGATGTTCGCGGACCGCCTCGCCGTCTCCCTGGTAGAGCGGCTCCGTCCGGTCGCCACGGTTGTGGTCGCGGAGCGCGCGTCCGAAGGCGTCGGCCATACGCCGGACTGTCCGCTCACGGTGAAAAGCGGTCCGTGATATCGTCACGCAGTGACGCATCGGGTCGCACCTCGTGTCCGCCGGCGACGGGACCGGACGCAGTTGACCGTTCAGTCGTCGCCCTCGGCGGCCGACCCGCCGGTCGAGTTGGCGACCCGCTTCGTCTCGCTGTCCACGCTGATCCCCTCCCAGTCGTCGTCGGTGTGGAACCCCTCGCGCTCCTTCGCGCCGGGGGCGACGCGCATGAACTCGGCGCGCTCCCGGGCGCCTTCGAGCGTGTGCCCGCCGCAGTACGAGAGGCCCGAACGAATCCCCTGGCAGAACTCCTCGGCGACCGTCCCCACCGGGCCCTTAAAGGGCGTCAGCGCCTCGACGCCCTCGTCGGCGCCCACGTTCGCGCCTTTGTCGTCCCGGTCCTCGGCGGCGGCGGTCGTCGCCATCCCGCGCGACCGCTTGTACCGCGTCCCGTCGACCTCGACGACCGCCCCCGGGGCCTCCGCCGTCCCGGCGAAGAGGCTCCCGAGCATCACCGTGTCGGCCCCCGCCATCAGCGCCTTCGCCGCGTCGCCGGAGGTCCGAATGCCGCCGTCGGCGCAGATCGTCACGTCGAGGTCCGCGGCCGCGGTCGCGCAGTCGTCGACCGCGGTGAGCTGTGGGACGCCGGCCCCGGCGACCTTCCGCGTCGTACAGTGCGAACCCGGCCCGATGCCGACCTTCACGCAGTCGGCCCCGGCCGCCGCGAGGTCCTCGACGCCCGCCGGCGTGGCGACGTTGCCGGCGACGAGGTCCGTCTCCGGGAACTCCGCAGCGATCTCCTCGACGGCCGCGATCGTCCGGTCGAGGTGGCCGTGCGCGACGTCGACGACGATCGCGTCCACGCCGGCGTCGACCAGCGCGGCGCTGCGAGCGAGGTGGTCCTCGTTGATGCCGACCGCGGCCGCGACCCGCTCGCCGGCCGCGGCCACCCGCTCGACCTGCGCCGACTGCTCGTCGACGGTGAGGAAGCGGTGGAGGACGCCGAGCCCGCCGGCCCGCGAGAGCTCGATCGCCAGTTCGGCCTCCGTGACGGTGTCCATCGCCGCCGAGACCAGCGGGGTCTCCAGTTCGACGTTCGGCGTGAACCGCGTCGACAGGTCCACGTCGCTCCGGCTGTCGACGGGCGACCGCTGCGGGACGAGCAGCACGTCCCCGTAGCTCAGCCCGGTTCGTAGATCGTTCATACCCTTAGCGGGACGGGGGACGGACGGTGAAAAACCTCTCGATAGCCGGAGCGGGCGCGGTCGCGCTGCCGCGACGCGTCAGTACCCCTGCTCGGCCAGGGCGCCCTCGAGCGCCGCGAGGACGTACTCGACGTTCTTCGGGCGGGCAGAGTGCCCCATACAGCCGATGCGCCAGATGTCGCCCTCCAGGTCCCCGAGCCCGGAGGCGATCTCCAGGTCGTACTCGTCGAGCAGGCGGTCGATGACGGCGGCGTCGTCGACCCCGTCGGGCACCCGGACCGCGTTCAGACTTGGGAGCCAGTACTCGTCGGGAGCGTTCATTTCGAGGCCCAGATCGCGGAGCCCTACCTTCAGGTCGCCGGCGACCTCGCGGTGACGCGTCCACCGCTCTTCGATTCCCTCCTCGGCGACGAGGCGGAGCGCCTCGCGGAGCGCGTACACGTTCGTGATCGGCGCGGTGTGGTGGTACGCGCGCTCGTCGCCCCAGTACCCCTCCAACAGCGAGAGGTCGAGGTACCACGAGCGGGCCGGCTCCTCGCGGTCGAGCACCTTGTTCATCGCGCGGTCGTTGAGCGTGAGTGGGCTCGCCCCCGGCGGACACGAGAGGCACTTCTGCGGGCCGGAGTAGGCGGCGTCGACGCCCCACTCGTCGACGCGCATCTCGACGCCGCCGAGCGAGGTGACGCAGTCCGCGATCACGAACGCGTCGTGAGCGTGCGCGATGTCGGTCAGTTCGGAGACGTTCGGCTGGCGGACGCCCGTCGACGTCTCCGCGTGGACGAACCCGAACACGTCCGGCTGCTGTTCGTTGAACGCGCGCTCGACGTCGACGGGGTCGAGGGGCTCGCCCCACGGGGCGTCCACCTCGACGACCTCGCCGCCCGCGCGCTCGGCCATCGACTTCATCCGGCCGCCGAAGTAGCCGTTCGTCGGTACCAGCATCGTGTCGCCCGGCTCGACGAGGTTGCCGATGGCGGCCTCCATCGACGCCGACCCGGTCCCGGAGACCGGGATCGTCCACTGGTTGTCGGTCCGGAACGTGTAGCGCAACAGCTCCTGGACCTCGTCCATGATCTCGACGAACGACGGGTCGAGGTGGCCGACGAGCGGCGTGCTCATCGCCTTGAGCACGCGCGGGTGGACGTCGCTCGGTCCGGGCCCCATCAGGGTCCGGTCCGGCGGCGTCAGCTCTCCGACGTCCGGAGCTCCGTCGTCCGCGGTGGCCGTCATCGATCGGTTGCTCATACCCCACGCTCCCGCGGCGGTGACAAAAAACACGGCGGAAAACGAACAGAGCGCGCCGGCGGAGGGCGGCGACCCCGCGGCCGGTCGGGAGTCTACCACCGGTGATCCCGGGAAGTAAAGTGGCAGTAATACAGTCCGTATGTATGAACGATACACCCGGAGCATCGGCGCCTGACGCCGACCTCCGGGTGGTCCTCGATCGGATGGCGGACGGGTTCTTCGCGCTCGACGCCGACTGGCGGATCACCTACACGAACGAGACGGGCGCGGCGATCCTCCGCGAGGCGATGGCCGACGACATCGTTGAGTCCCGCGAATCCGTCGAGGGAGCGAACATCTGGGAGTCGATCCCCGAGGCCGTCGAAACGGAGTTCTACGACCGGTACCACGAGGCGATGGAGACCCAGGAGCCGGTGTCGTTCGACTCGTACTACGAACCGCTCGACACGTGGTTCGACGTGCGCGTCTCGCCCTCCGAGTCGGGCCTCTCGATCCACCTCCGGGATATCACCGAACAGCGGGAGTTAGAACGGCAACGGGAGCGAGACCTCAAAGCGGTCCAACGGCTGTACGCCGTCTCCTCCGACCGGAAGCGACCGTTCGAGGAGAAGCTCGACTCGCTGTTCGAGCTGGGCTGTGAGTACCTCGACGTGCCGAACGGATTTCTCACCCGCATTGACGACGGAACACAGTACATCGAGGCGTCACACGCGACACACGAGGCGCTCCAACCCGGCGAGAGCTGCCCACTGGCCGAGGCGTACTGTAAGCAAACCATCGGGCAAGAAGACCTCCTGACCGTCGTCGACGCGGCGGCAGAGGGGTGGAGCGACGACCCCGCGTTCGACCGGTTCAACCTTGGCACCTACGTCGGCGGCCGAGTCGAGGTCGACGCCGAGCTGTACGGGACGCTCTGTTTCGCCGACACCGCGGCCAGATCGGAGCCGTTTACCGACCTCCAGCAGACCTTCGTGCGGCTGCTCACCCGGTGGGTCAGCTACGAACTGGAGCGCAAGCGGGCAGAAGCGGAGGTCCAGCGCGAGCGCGACCGTCACGAGGAGTTCACGAGCGTCGTCACCCACGACCTCCGGAACCCGCTGAACGCCGCGATTGGCCACGTCGATCTCGTTGACGCCGACGGCGACGACCACCTCCAAGCGGTGAAGGACTCGCTGTCGCGGATGGAGACGCTCATCGACGACCTGCTGACGTTAGCCCGGGAGGACACGCAGGTCGAGGATCTGACGGCGGTCGACGTCGCCGACCTGAGCCGCGAGGCCTGGGGCACCGCCGAGACGAGGGGCGCCGACCTCACCGCCACCGACGACCGCGTCGTGGTCCGCGCCGACAGGTCCAAGCTCCGCCAACTGTTAGAGAACCTGTTCCGTAACGCGGTCGACCACGGCGGGACCGACGTGACGATCCGTGTCGCCCCCCTCGCCGACGCGAGCGGGTTCTTCGTGGAGGACGACGGGCCCGGAATCCCCGCCTCGGAGCGCGAAAAGGTGTTCGAGTCGGGATTCACGACCAGCAAGGACGGGACCGGGCTCGGGCTGCGAATCGTCGAGGAGATCGCGGCCGCCCACGGGTGGACGGTGACGGTCGGCGAGGGGAGCGAGGGCGGGGCGCGCTTCGAGATCGAGGGCGTACAGTTCGTCGACGACTGACCGCGGCCGACGACGGGCCGCTCGGGCCGGTTACTCGTCGACGAAGTCCGGCTCCGTCCGCTTCTCGTCGCGCTCGTCGACGAGGTGGTCGACGAACGTGTCGAGGTCGACGTCGCCGCGCTGGTTCTCGAAGCGGTCGCGCACCGAGACCGTGCCCGCCTCCTGCTCGTCGTCGCCGACGATGACCATGTACGGGAGGCGGTCGTCGTGGCCCGCGCGGATCTTGCGGCCGACGGTCCAGTCGCGGTCCTCGACCTCGACGCGGAAGCCCGCGTCTTCCAGCTCGTTCTTCACGCGGTGGGCGTAGCCCAGCGTCTCGTCGGAGACGGGGAGAATCCGAACCTGCTTCGGCGCGAGCCACAGCGGGAAGTTCCCGTCGAAGTGCTCGATCAGCACCATGAAGAACCGCTCGTAGCTCCCGTACAGCGCCCGGTGGATCATCACCGGCTGGTGCTCCTCATTGTCCTCGCCCGTGTAGGTCAGGTCGAACCGGTCGGGCATGTTGAAGTCGAGCTGGACGGTCGGACCGTCCCAGACGCGGCCGAGAGCGTCCTCGAAGCCGAAGTCGATCTTCGGGCCGTAGAACGCGCCGTCGCCGGGCTCGATGTCGTAGTCGTAGCCGCCCGATTCGAGCACGTCGCGGAGCTGCTCCTCGGCGGACTCCCAGATCTCGTCGCCGCCGACGGACTTGTCGGGGCGGGTCGCTAAGGCGACCTCGACCTCCAGATCGAGCGTCTCCACGACCTCGAAGATCATCTCGATCACCGACTCGATCTCCTGCCGGATCTGGTCGGGGCGGACGAACAGGTGGCCGTCGTCGATGGTGAACGACCAGACGCGCGAGAGGCCCGACAGCTCGCCGCGCTGCTCTTTCCGGTACACCTTCCCGTTCTCGAAGTAGCGCTGGGGGAGGTCGCGGTACGACCAGTTCTGCTGGTCGAAGATCGTCGCGTGGCCCGGGCAGTTCATCGGCTTCAGGCCGTACTCCTCGTCGTTCACGTCGAGGAGGAACATGTCGTCCTTGTAGTTCTCGTAGTGGCCGGACTGCTTCCACAGCTCCGTCCGGAACACGTGCGGCGTCTCGACCTCCTCGTACCCCTTCTCGCGGTTGAGCTCGTTCGCGAAGTCGGACAGCTCGCGCAGCACCGTCTTCCCCGGCGGGTGGTACAGCGGCAGGCCGGGGCCGGTCACCGTCGGGATCGAGAAGAGGTTCATCTCCTGCCCGATCTTTCGGTGGTCGCGCTCTTGGGCCTCCTCGCGGAGTTCGAGGTACTCTTCGAGGTCGGACTCGCTCGCGAATGCGGTGCCGTACACGCGCGTCAGCGTGTCGTTCTCCTCGTCGCCGCGCCAGTAGGCGGCCGACACCTCGAGCAGCGTCGCCGCGCCGATCTCGCCGGTCGACTCGACGTGGGGGCCCTGACAGAGGTCCTGCCAGTCGTCCTGGACGTAGAAGGTGACCTCCTCGCCGTCGGCCTCCTCGTCGAGTATCTGGCGTTTGTACTCGTTGTCGGCGTAGATCTCTTTCGCCTCCTCGCGCGAGCGGACCTCGCGCTCGATGTCGTAGTCGGCGGCGATTATCTTGTCCATCTCCGCCTCGACGGCGGCCAGGTCGTCCTCGTCGACGTCCACGTCGGTCACGTCGTAGTAGAAGCCGTCGTCGGTCGGCGGGCCGATCGTCAGCGTCGCCTCCGGGTGGAGCCGCTGGAGCGCCTGCGCGAACACGTGGGCCGCGGAATGGCGCAACACCGTGAGGTACTCGTCGGACTGGTCGGTGACGATCTCGATCCGCGCGCCGTCGTGGACCGCCGCGTGCTTCTCGACGAGTTCGCCGTCGATCTTCCCCGCGACGGTGTCGCGACCGAGCCCGGGGCCGATCTCGAAGGCGACGTCCTCGACTGTCGAGCCCGCCGGAACGGTGAGTTCTGATCCGTCCGGCAGGACGACCGTCACCTCGGCCTCCGCATCGGTCTCGCTCATACAGTGTCGGAACCGGACGACCGGCATAAGTGTGTTCGATCCGCGGCGCCGAGCGTCACGGTCGACCGGACATCGTTCGGCGCTCGCCGCCAGATCCCGGCAAGTCACGCCGCCGCTCTGGAGCCCCGGATCGGGAGCGAGCGATGGCAACACACAAATCACCCGGCAACGTTTGCCGCCCTATGACCAGTCATCGGGAGCCCCTGTCGTCGGTGTTGGAGGCGATCGGGGAGACGCCGCTCGTCGAGGTCCACGACGCGCCGACCGCGGTGCCGGTGTACGCCAAGCTGGAGTCGTTCAACCCGGGAGCGAGCATCAAGGACCGCATCGGGAGGTACATGCTCAAACGCATGCTGGAGCGGGGCGACCTCGGCGAGGGCGGCACCGTGGTCGAGCCGACCGCCGGCAACACCGGGATCGGGCTCGCGGTCGCCGCCAAGCAGCTGGGGTTAAACGCCGTCTTCGTCGTTCCCGAGCGCTTCTCGGTGGAGAAACAGCAGCTCATGCGCGCGCTCGGCGCCGAGGTGGTGAACACGCCGAGCGAGGACGGGATGGGGCTCGCGATCGACCGCGCCCACGAGATCGCGGCGGAGCTCGACGACGCGGTCGTCCCCCAACAGTTCTCGAACCCGCTCAACGCCGAGGCACACTACGAGACGACCGCCCCCGAGATCGACGAGGCCCTCGACGGCGAGGTCGGCGCGGTCGTCGCCGGCTGCGGCACGGGCGGGACGCTGATGGGGATCGCCCGCTACTTCCGCGAGGCCGACCCGGACACCCACGTCGTCGCGGTCGAGCCGGCCGGCTCCGCGTACCGCGAGTTCCTCGGCGAAGACGTCGACCACGAGGCGTACAAGACCGAGGGGATCGGCACCCACGACACCGGACGCAACGAGCTGTTCGACCCGGACCTCGTCGACGAGATCCAAGCGATCGACGACCGCGACGTCCACGAGGAGATGGGCCGGCTCGCGAGCGAGGAGGGCCACCTCGTCGCCTCCTCGTCGGCCGCGAACGCGATCGCGGCGAAGCGGGTCGCGCGGGAGATCCGCGACGGCAAGATAGACGCCCCGCACGACGCGGTCGTCACCGTCTTCCCCGACTCCTCCGAGCGCTACCTCTCGAAGGGCGTCTACCGGTCCTTCGAGGAGTGGGAGGGGTAGGTGGCGGAGCGGCGCGACGCCGCCCAGACTCCGGCCGGTACCGCGGCCGCCGCCCGGTCCGTTATCCGCGCAGCCGACCGTGTTCGACCTTGAGACAGTGGTCCTGAACGACGTCGATCCCGTCCTCCTCCGCGGCCGCGGCCGCCTCGTCGTGGCTGATCCCGAGTTGGAGCCACAGCGTCCCGGCGTCGCCGCGCGACGCGTGTCGCTCGCGGACGGCCTCGGCGATCTCCGGGACCTCCTCGCTCGGCCGGAACACGTCAACGATGTCGATCTCTTCTTCCACGTCGCCGACCGCGTCGTACGCCGGTTCGCCGAGCACCTCGTCCGCGAACGGATTCACCGGGATCACGCGGTACCCCCGGTCCTGAAGATACGCGGGCACGTCGTGCGCGGCCTTCCCGGGCGTCGTCGAACAGCCGACGACGGCGATCGTCTCGGCGTCGAGCAGGCGGTCGAGTCCGGCGTCGTCCGTGACGGGCATGGTCGACGATTCGATCGCCATGCGATTAAACGGATCCCTAGCCGCTGTGAAGAGAAGCGTGGTCGTCGGCTCCCGGTCAGGGGAGTCGGATCTCGGGGTCGCCGTCCTCGGGGACGGTGACGATGCCGTCGAACAGCTGTTTGAGCGTGTTCATCGCCTGGTCGTCGTGGGCGGTCGAGTCGATGCTGTACAGTCCCAGTCCGTCGACGCTCTGGACGCGGCCCGTGAACACGTGGAGGAACCGGAACACCGTCTGGAGGTCCGAGTACATCAGTAGCGTCGACAGCGAGTGGACCATCACGCGGTTCTGATCGATACCGCGGTCGCCGAACGCCTGGAGGAACTCGGAGAGCTTGATCCCGATCCCGGTCATGTCTACCGGCGAGGAGGCGTACTTGATACGGTCGGACTCGCGGGTCTCGCCCCCCTGCTGGCGGGTGACGCAGTCGACGACCGCGACGGGCTTCCCCTCGTAGGGCGTCCGCTCCTCGTAGTCGCGGAGCACCCGATCGGCGCCGTCCTTGGTGGTGACGACGATGGCGCCCTCGTCGCGATCGGTCCCTGCGGCGAGGACGTCCATCATTATCGACCGCTTCCCGCTGAGCGGCGGGCCGGTCAACAGAATGTTGGTCCCGGGATCGACCTCGGCGTCGAAATGCGGCGTCAGCTCATACATGGACGCACCTCGGGGGCGGCGACGTCGGCGCGATCCACTCGTTCGGCCGCGAGGCCGTGCGACCAAGACACATCTACTACCTGAATATGCCCGCTCCGAATAATATTCTTTTTGATCGGCCCCTGCGACGCGACGGCGCGTCTCGATCGGGCCGTGGACCCGATCGGACGGCGAATTCGGCCGCCAGTGGGGGGCCGAACGCCGCCGGACCGTGGAAATCTATCACGCAGGCGAATCGACCGATCGGCGACGCCGGGCCGGAACCGACGGACTGCGCGGCGCCGGTTTCGAATCGCGGGACTTAACACGCTCTCGGAAGTAAGCCGACGTGAGGGCGCTTAGCTCAGTTTGGACAGAGTGCTTGGCTTCGGACCAAGTTGCCACGGGTTCAAATCCTGTAGCGCCCACTCACTCGCGGTCCGTTGCCGAACTAGTCCTAATTCTACTGTAGAGTCTCGGATCAAATGGTGGGTGTGGAGAGCTTGTCGGATTCATCCCGCGCCTAAAGGCGCGGGTATTCTCCTTGCGTTTTATAAAACCGGCGTCACTCGCTTACCGTTCCGATCGGTTGCCGGTTACTAGAGACTGTGCGGAGCGCACACGAGACTCACAATTTCGGCCGCCGCTCGCGAGATCGGTGTTGAGTAGCGACGGGAACCGGACTCAGTCGGCTTCGAGGTGCTCTCGTCGCGTTCGCCAATGAGGGAGACTCGACCGCGATCGTGATACGACTGTCCCCCTGCGGGTCGTAGCGGTCCACGAGCCCCGCGTCCTCAAGCTTCGGAAGCCGTCGATCGATCGTCTGATCGGAGTCGAATACGTCGCACAACGGCGCCTCCGGATGCTTCCGGACTCGGCGAACCGATCGGCGTCCCCGCTATCTTTTTGTGACTCGTCCGGCTCCCGATAGTCGTGCCTATTCGGAGCGCGAAAGACGCGGCGTCGCTCTACGCGGAGGTCCGGGACTACGACCTCGTCGTGACGCCCGACGCCCCGCTCGCGAGCGCGATCAACCGCCGCCTCGACCGCCCGCACTTCGGAACGTTCGCGACCACGCCGCGCCGCCTCGCGGCCGGTCGCCGCGAGCAGGCGGAGGACCGCCGGGCGTTCCTCGAGATCGTCCGACAGACCGACCACGACTGGAAGGCGGTCGCGTACGCCGTCGGGAACGTCCTCCAGTGTTGGGAACACACCGGCCGGCTCGGCGCGGTCTTAGAGTACGACGCCTACGTCGACGACGCGACCCGCGAGGTCGTCGAAGTCATGCGGACGCTGCGGACGACCTCGAAGCGGCTCACGGAGTACGCGATCGACGACGGTGGGTCCGTCGCCGTCGTCGGGTACGACCAGCTGACCGAACTGGAGCGCGGCGTCCTCCCGGAGGCGTTCGATCGCGTCGACCTCTTCAGCGGGGAGGCGTTCGACCCACCGCCCTTCCACGTCTTCGAGTCGGCGACCGACATCGTCGCCGCGCTCCGCGATACGATCACGGCGCACAATGCGGACCGCGTCGCCGTCGTCCTCGACGGCGGCGGGAAGTACTCCTCGCTCGTCGAGTCCGCGTTCGAGGCCGCGGGCATCCCCTTCTACGGCGGGCCGGGGTTCGCGGACGACCCGCACCACCGGACATTCGTCCGGCTCCTCCGGCTCTGTTTCCGGGGGAGCGACGCGACCGTCGGCGACGCCGCCCCGATCCTCGCGCAACTGGGGATGGACGTCCCGACCGCGGACCGGGAGCGGCGGTTGGCGGCCGTCGACCACCCCGCCACGGAGTGGCTGCGGACGTTCCGCGACGGCGTCGGCGACCGGACGTTCGCGGCGGCGCTCGACGCCTACGCGACCGAGGCCGGCGTCGAACTGGACCGGCTCGACGAGGAGCTGCGGAACCTGGGGCTCGCCGACGCGCAAGTGACCGCCGGCGCGGTCGACCGACTCGCCTACTACCTCCAGACCTACGAGGTCCCCGTCGACAGGGAGAACGAGGGCGTCCTCCTCGCCGACGCGAAGTCCTCCGCGTACGTCGACCGCCCCGTCGTCTTCCACCTCGGAATGGGAGAGGAGTGGACGCACTCGGCGCCCCAGCGGCCGTGGGTGGACACCGAGACCCAGTTCGCGCGCTACGTCGGCGACTTCCAGCGCCTGCTCCAGAGCGGTGACCGACGGTACTACCTCGTTCAAGACGCGGCCGGCGGGGAGCCGGTCACTCCGTGCCTGTACCTCGGCGACCTCCTCGACGAGGAGTTCGAGCGGTTCAGCGACCTCGACTCGGTCGAACACCGGCCGCGACCGCGGTCGACGGGCGCGGGCTTCGACCGTGAACCGACCGGAGTGGACCCCGAGACGGTCGGGACGGTCAGCCAGTCGGACCTGAATAGCTACGTCAACAGCCCCCGGGACTACCTCTTCGGGCGGCTCCTCGACACTCCGGATCGGGAACGGTTCGTCGAGGGGACCCTCTTCCACGACTTCGCGGAGTTCTACGTGAACCACCCCGAGGCGGTCGCCGCGGCCGACACCGACGCCCTCGTCGACGCCATGCTCGCGGAGACCGAGGCGTTCGCCTCGGCCGCCGACGAGCCCCTCCGCCGCCGGAAGTACCGCATCGGACTGGAGCTGATCGCGGAGTATCTCGACGAGGAGGGGCCGGAGTCGGACGACTTCCTCACGGCGGCGTCGGGGTGGGGAACCAATTTCTTCGCGGAACACTTCGACGAGCCGGTCGACTCGCCGCTCACCGAGCGCTGGTTCGAGGACGATGCCCTCGGCGTGAAGGGGAAGATCGACCTCGTGCGGGCACCGACCGCGCTGCTCGATTACAAGAGCGGACGCAAGAAGCGCACCGCACAGGTCGTCGGCGACGCGGCGGTCGACCCGCCGGCGGACGCGCCGAACTTTCAGGCGGCGCTGTACCTGACGTACTACCGGTCGGTCCGTCCGAATGAGCGGCTGGAGTTCACGTTCTTCCACTTCCTCGAGCCGATGGCCGACGTGATCGCGGGCGACGCCGACCTCGGCGACGCGCTCACGACGGTCACCTACCACCCGGTCGCCTTCGACGAGTACGTCGGCTCCCGGGATGCGTACGAGCGGCTCCTCGACGGCTACACCGACTGTCGGGAGACGTTCGAGGACCTCGGCTACTCGGCCTACGAGCAGGTTGTGGCCCCGCTGACGTTCCCCGAGACGACCGACAAGGGCGAACTCCGCGACTCCGAGTTCGCCGAGCGGTTCACCGCCGCGGTCGACGCGGAAACGTCCGCGGCCGTCGACGCCGAGAAGGGCGCGGACCAGGCGATCCGAGAGCTCAACGGCGCCCGCAGGCGGGCCTTCTTCCGCGAGGACCTCGACGCCTTCGAGGCGTTCGTCGACGAGCACCTCGACGAACTCAACGCCCGGCGCGCCGGCGAGGAGCGGTTCCCGGTCGACGGGCTCGCCGGCGAGCCGAACTACCGGCGCGTGGACAACCGCGACCTGCTGTTGGAGGGGGACCGATGAGCGAGCCGACGCCGAACGAGGCCCAGCGGGAGCTCATCGAGAGCACGGCGGGGACGCACCTGGTCGACGCCGGTCCCGGGACGGGGAAGACGTTCGCCGTCACCCGGCGCTACGGACGGATCGTCGACCGGCCGGACGTGGAACCGGACGACGTGCTGCTGGCGACGTTCACGCGGAGCGCCGCGACCGAGATGCGAGAGCGGATCGTCGACCACAGCGCGTACGGCCTGCGGGAGCTGGCCGACGCCCCGATCCGGACGTTCCACTCGCACTGCCACGAACTGCTTCAGGAGCACGGGTACGCCGCGCCGACACACCTCGGCCTCGACGAGCGGATCACGGGGTCGACGCGGATCCTCGAAGACGAGCTGATCGAGGCCGAGCGGTTCCGCGAGTTCTTCGGCGGCTTCCGCGACGACCACCCGGAACACGCGGCGTTTTACCGCGCGCTCGCCGAACCGGGCGAGCTGCTCGACCTGATCGGAGAGCTCGCGTCGAAGGGGATCTTCCCCACTGCCGACGGGTGGTATCGGGGCGGCGAATCATACCTCGACGGCGACTTCGAGGCGTTCAGAGCGCGGTTCGACGCGGCGAACCGACCCCGGAACGACGGCCGGAAACAGTCGGCGCTGCGCAAGGACCTGAGCGACTTCGGCCGCCACAAGACGTACCGCTCGGACGCCCCGTCGAAGTCGGAGCTGCGCGGCGGCCGCGGGACGAAGCGCCTCGACGACGACGTGGCGCGCGCGGTCTTCGACGAGGACCGCGACGGGCTCAAGGCGTTCGTCCGCGACGTGTACTTCGAGTACCTGCGATTTGCGCTGCGCCGCAACTACCTATCCTTCAGCTTCCTCCAGCTGTTCGCGTTCGTCCTCCTCTGCGAGGACGAGCGCGCCCGCGAGGCGGCGCAGTTCGAGTACGTCATGGTCGACGAGTTTCAGGACACGAGTGAGCTCCAGTTCAAGCTCGCGCTGCTTCTGTCCGGGACCGAGAACTTCTGCGCCGTCGGCGACTGGAAGCAGAGCATCTACTCGTTCCAGTACGCGGACGTGCGCAACGTCACCGAGTTCGAAGCGCGGCTGGAGCAGTTCGCCGCCGAACTCAACGACGACGCCGACCGGGTCCCGTTCGACGCGACCGACCCGATCCGGATCGAACTGCGGGAGAACTACCGGTCGACGGCGTCGGTCATCGACCTCTCGGAGCGGGCGATCGCGGCGCCGGCTGCGAGCGGAGATACCGTCGCGGTCGACCCCGACGACGTCGTCGGGCTCTCCTCGAACGCTCCCTTCGACAACACGGTCGTCGAGGGAATCCGCCACGAGGACGAACACGAGGCGGTCCTCTCGAAGGTTCAGGCGATCGTCGGCAACGACGACTACGCCGTCGAGGGGGCGGACGGCGAACCGCGACCGCCGGAGTACGGGGATATCGCGGTGTTCACCCGGACCCGGGACTACGGGCGGGAACTCCTCGGCGCCGCCGACGAGTACGACTTCCCGATGGCCTACGACGGCGGGATCGAACTGTTCCGGACGGATCCGGCGAAACTGCTGCTCGCGTGGCTTCGGATCCTCGAAACCGACGCCGACCGCGGCTGGGCGGTGGTCCTCGAACGGGCCGGGTACGCGTTCGACGAGATCGGTCGCTTCCTGGAGACGGGGTCGTACCCTGACGACCCGGCGGCGTTCCGCGACGGGCTCCGCGATCTGGAGTCGGTCGGCGCGGTCGCCCGCCGCGTCCTCGACCGCTACGGCTTCGCGGGCGACGCGGCGGACGTGCTCCTCCACACGGTCCAGTCGGTCCACGACGCGACGACGGCGACTCGCGGCGAGCTGATCCGGTTCATGGAGCGCGGCGTCGAGACCGGCAGCACGGTCGACGTCGCCGCGTCCGCGGGCGACGACGCGGTGACCGTCCAGACGATTCACGCCGCGAAGGGGTTGGAGTATCCGATCGTCGTCATGGCGAACATGAACGCGGGGCGCTTCCCACCTCGAGCCGGCGGATCGAGCGTCATCGAGTACCGGGACCCGGTGGGGCTCCGACAGCAGAAGGTGTACTCGGCGGAGCGGGCCCACCCGCACGTGTACGACAACTGGCGGCACGACGTGATCCGGCGCTGCCTACCGCGGGCGTACGACGAGGAACGCCGGCTGCTCTACGTCGCGGTCACGCGCGCGGAGAGCCACGTCGTGTTCGCGGCCGGCGAGGACCCGAACACGTTCCTTGAGGAGCTTCCCGTCGCCGTCGAAGAGATCGAACCAGCGGTCGAGTCGCTCGACCGCGAGGAGCCCGCCGACGCGGAACTGCCGTTCTCGGTGACGGCGCCTGACGGCCCGATCGGTCACAGCCCACACTCGCTGATGGACGAGACCGTGTTCGAGGCGGCGGACGAGCGGTCGGAGGCGGGCGCCGAGGCGGCGCCCGAGACTCGCGGCATGGACTTCGGCTCTCGGGTCCACGACTTTGCGGAGGCGTACGCGCTCGGCGACGACGTGACGCCGTCGAACGACCACGAGCGGCGAGTCGTCGACCTACTCGACGGGCTGTCGGGCCAGCGGTACGTCGAGGAGCCGGTGACGCTCCCGCTCGAGGTCGACGGCCGCCGCGTCACGGTCTCGGGGATCGCGGACCTCGTTCACGTGACCGACGACCGGGTCGCGGTCGTCGATTACAAGACGGACTCGACGCGGCGCGCGCGGGCGGAGTACCGGAAGCAGCTCAGCGTCTACTACCACGTCCTCGACGAGTGGTTCGCCGAGAGAGCGGTCGAAACGAGCCTGTTCTACACGAGCGATGGGACGCGCGAGCGGGTCGAGCCACTCGCCGTCGAGGAGCTGCGCGCGCTCGTTCGAGCGACCGAGTCGCCGTCCGGGTGAGGCCCCGACCGGTCCGACTGGCGCTCCCGACTTGCTCCCTCGCTGGCGCCACCCGAGGTGAGTGACCGTCTCGCGCCGGCCCCGTGACGGGGTGGAATTTTTGTCGACGCGAACCGGACGACGCGTATGGCGCTCCCCGAGGCAGGACCGACCCGCGCCGGCGTCGACGACCGCGACCGCTCCGGAACACCGGGGGCGCCCCCGTGAGCGCCGGCGGCGACGACGCGGACGCAGAGGCGGATTCCGGGGCGCTGGACGGGTTTCGGCGACTCTTCGCGCTGGAGCGCGACGTGTTCGTGCTGTCGATCGCGATGTTCGCGTTCAGCTTGGGGTTCCAGATGACGAACCGGTACCTCCCGGAGTACATGGTCGCGCTCGGGGCGTCCGGGTTCGTCGTCGGGCTCTTCGGCACGTTCGGCAACGTTATCTCGGCGATCTACCCGTACCCGGGCGGCGCCGTCTCGGACCGTATCGGCTCGCGGTACGCGCTCACCCTCTTCGGGCTGCTGTCGACGCTCGGCTTCCTCGTCTGGCTGGTCGCGCCCGGGGTCGGCCCGATCGCGGTGGGCGGACTCATCGTGGAGCCGTGGGTCTGGATCTTCGTCGGACTGGTCCTCGCGCAGGCGTGGAAGTCGTTCGGGCTCGGCGCGACGTTCGCCGTCGTGAAGCAGGCGACCGACCCCTCGCGACTGGCCGCCGGGTTCGCCAGCACGGAGACGTTCCGGCGGACGGCGTTCCTCGTCGGACCCGTGCTGGCCGCCGTCCTCATCGGACTCCGCGCGGAGTTCACCGTCAGCTTCCAGTTCGTCCTCGCGGTCGCGGTCGCCTTCGGCGTCCTCGGCACGCTCGTCCAGCACGTCCTCTACGACGCGAGCGGCGACTCCTTCGGCGACTCGTTCGCGGGGCTCGACCGGGTCCGGCGCGACCTGCGGGAGATGCCGGCGCCGCTCCGGCCGCTGCTCGTCGGCGACACGCTCGTCCGGTTCGCGAACGGGATGGTGTACGTGTTCTTCGTCCTCGTCGTCACGCAGTTCTTCCAAGTCGGCCTCGACGCGACCGTCGCGCTGGGCGGGTTCGCGTACGACGTGGACCTCTCGCCGCAGGCGTTCTTCGGCTACCTCCTCGGCGTCGAGATGCTCGTCGCGCTGTTGATCATGGTCCCCGCTTCGCGGCTCGCGGAGCGCATCGGCCTCAAGCCGGTCGTCGCGGTCGGGTTCGCGGTGTACGCCCTCTTCCCGGTCGTACTGATCTACGCGCCGGCCCTCGCGGGGTCGGCGCTGCCACTGTCGGCCGTGATGATCGCCGTCTTCGCGTTCTCGGGGCTGCGGTTCGCGGGCCTGCCGTCGCACAAGGCGCTCATCGTCGGCCCGGCGGAGCAGGGGGCCGGCGGCCGCGTCACCGGGACGTACTACCTCCTCCGGAACACGGTCGTGATCCCGAGCGCGGCGGTCGGGGGGTACCTGTGGGACTTCGTCAGCCCCGAGGTCGCGTTCACCGTCGCGGCCGTCGTCGGGCTCGTTGGCACCGGCTACTTCCTCGCGTTCGGCAAGGAGTTCGAGGCGTACGCGTGAAGCGAGACGCCCCGGATCGGGAACCGGGCGCGGGCGGCCATCGACCCCGGTGCGGGCGGCCATCGACCCCGGCGCGGGCGGCCACAGACCCCGGCGCCGGACCCCGCCCGGTGGCTCGGGTGGCCGGCTCGCGTAGGTTTATTGGAGCGGCGACGCTCGTCGATCCCATGCCGACACCGTACGGCGAGTGGCCGTCGCCGGTCGCCCCGGAGGACGTCGCCGCCGACGTCAGGTCGTTCGCGTCCGTCGAGACCGACGGAGGCCACGTCTACTGGATCGAACGCCGCCCGTCCGAGGGCGGTCGCGGCGTCGTCTGTCGCGCCCCGGTCGACGACCGCGACGCCGATCCGACAGAAGTGACATCGGAGGAACTCGACGTGCGCACGCTCGTCCACCAGTACGGGGGCGGCGACGTGCTCGTCGCGGACGGGACGGTGCTCGCGGCGAGCATGGACGACCAGCGGCTCTACCGACTGCCCGCGGACGGGAGCGCTGCCGGGGGCGACGCGGAACCGACCCCGGTCACGCCGGAGCCGCCGGAGCCGATGGCCCACCGTTACGCCGACATGCGGCTCGCTCCGGACGGGGAGACGGTCTATGCCGTCCGCGAGCGTCACGTCGGACCCGGCACCGACGAGGAGCCCCGGAACGAGCTGGTCCGCTTCCCGCTGTCACCCGACCCGGCTCCGGAGACCGGCATCTCGGACCCGGTCGTCGTCGCGGACGGGCACGACTTCTACGCGGCGCCGCGGCCGGCCCCGGGCGGGGACCGGATCGCGTACCTGCGGTGGGATCATCCGAACATGCCGTGGGATGGGACCGAACTCGTCGTCGGCGCGGTCAACGAGACGGGCAACATCCGCGACGAGCGCGTCGTCGCGGGCGGCGCCGACGAGTCGGTCGTCTCGCCGAAGTGGTCGCCCGACGGCGTCCTCCACGCGGCGGCCGACCCCACCGGCTGGTGGAACCTCTATCGGTTCCCGGTCGCGTCCGGGACCGAGGAGTGGGAGCGCGGCGCCGGCGTCGCGCTCCCGACGACATCGGACGCGGAGGTCCTCCGCGAGATGCCGGCGGCGTTCGGCGTGCCGATGTGGACCCTCGGCGTGTCGACGTTCGCGTTCCTCGGCGACGGGCGGATCGCCACGCTGGTCACCGAGGGCGGCGACCCGAGCCTGCGCCTGCTCGATCCGGAGACGGGCGACCTCGTCGACCCGGGCCTCCCGTACAGCTCCTTCCGTCCGGCCTCGGTTCGGTCCGACGGCGACCGCGTCGTCTTCGCCGGTCACCGGACGGACGCGCCGAGCGCGGTCGTCGCGTGGCGACCGGGGTCGGCGGGGACCGGAGCAACTCGGCTCCGCGAGTCGACGGAGGACGCGCTCGACGCCGCGTACGTCTCGGAGCCGGAGTCGATCGCCTTCCCGACCGGCGACGCGGTCGGCGCCGACGACGCGACCGCGTACGGCCACTACTACCCGCCCCACAACCCCGACGTCGAAGCGCCGGCCGACGCGGCGCCGCCGCTCCTCGTCAGGGTCCACGGCGGGCCGACGAGTCGGTCCGAGGCGTCGCTGTCGTCGACGGTCCAGTTCTGGACGACCCGCGGCGTCGGGGTGCTCACAGTGAACTACCGGGGGTCGACTGGGTACGGCCGCGCCTTCCGCGAGTCGCTGAAGGGGGAGTGGGGCGTCCGCGACGTCCTCGACTGCGTCAACGCCGCCCGGTACGCCGCCGACGAGGGGTTCGCCGACCCGGACCGGCTGGCGATCTCGGGCGGGAGCGCGGGCGGGTTCGCGGTACTCGCCGCGCTCGCGTTCCACGACACGTTCGACGCGGGCGCGAGCTACTACGGCGTCGCCGACCTCCGCGCGCTGGCTGCGGAGACCCACAAGTTCGAGTCGCGCTACCTCGACGGGCTCGTCGGCCCGCTCCCCGAGGCCGACGACGTCTACGAGGCGCGGTCGCCGGTCGCGCACGCCGAGGGGATCACCGCGCCGCTGCTGCTGTTACAGGGCGGCGAGGACGAGGTGGTCCCGCCCGCGCAGGCCGAGGCGATGATCGACGCCCTCGTCGCGAACGAGACGCCGTACGCGTACGTGGAGTTCCCGGAGGAGCGCCACGGGTTCCGCGACGCCGACAACGTCGCCCGGGCGCACGCCGCCGAACTCGCGTTCTACGGCGCGGCGTTCGACTTCGACCCGGCCGGCAGCGTCGCCGACCTCGACCTCCTCGTCGGCGAACGGCCGGAGTGAGTCGCCGGCGACGCCGGGATCAGTCGGCGGATTCGGACCGCTCCCCGTCGGCCCCTCGCTGGCGCTCGGGCAGCGGTCCGTCGTAGCCGTCCGGGACGTACGGGCAGAGCGGGTCGCTGTCGGTCGGATCGCCCGTGACGGCGTAGGCTCGCGACCGACTCCCGCCGCAGACGTGGCGGAACTCACAGGCGCCGCACTTCCCCGAGAAGCCGTCCGGGTCGCGGAGCGACTCGAAGAGGTCGGCGTTCCGGTAGACGTCGACGGCCGACCGCTCGCGGACGTTCCCCGCCGACTCGGGCAGGAACCCGGACGGGTACACCTCACCGGTGTGGCCGACGAACGCGAAGCCGCGGCCGGCCGTGATCCCGCCCCGTCGGTCGGCCCCCGCGTCGGCGCTGCCGGCCTCGGCGCGCTGGATCCCGACACGTCGGTAGAACGGGGCCTCAGTGGTCTTGACGCCGAACCGCTCCTCCTCCGACACCTCGTGGAGCCACGCCATCGCCGCCTCGGCGCGCTCGGGGAAGACCGGGTCGAGGACGCGGCCGCGACCCACCGGAACGAGGAAGAAGACGCTCCAGAGGACGGCGCCGAGGTCGCGGACGCGGTCGCGAATCGCGGGGAGGTCCTCGACCGTGTCCGCGCACACGGTAGTGTTGATTTGGAGCGGGATCCCGGCGTCGCGGGCGGCGCGCGCGGCCGCGACGGTGTCCGCGAAGCTCTCCTCGCCGCGGAACGCGTCGTGGCGCTCGCGGGTCGACCCGTCGAGGCTGAGCGCCATGCGGGCGATCCCCGCGTCGCCGAGGTCGCTGACGCGCTCGGGCGTGAGCGACCGGGTTCCGCTCGGCGTGATCGTCATCCGGAGGCCGAGGTCGTCGCCGTGCGCGACCAGCTCCGTGAGGTCGTCGCGCGCGAGCGGGTCGCCCCCGGAGAGGACGACCAGCTGTCCGTCGCCGAACGCGGCGGCGTCCGCCAGCAGCCGCTTCCCCTCAGCGGTCGTCAGCTCGTCGGGGTGTCGCTGCGGCCGCGCGTTAGCCCGGCAGTGGCGGCACGCGAGCCCGCAGGCCTGCGTGACCTCCCAAACGAGGACCAGCGGCCGCCGGTCCGTGTCGAGGTCGTCGAACATCGCTCACGTCCGGCTACGACCCGGACCCGTTTGGGGTCGTTCCCGAACGTGTTCACCGGACGTAACGGCGAGCGACGGCGGGAGGGACGAGTCGGATCGACAACTGCGATGCGGGATTTAAATACACGTGAGCGACCCCGACAATCGATTATAGATGACAGAGTGGTCGGCGCGTGCCTGCGCGCGGCCGCCGCAGGCGGCCGCGAGGAGCACGCGCGAGGGAGTCGGCCGACCGAAGGGAGGGCGACGAGGCTGGGGAGGCGTGAGGCTGCGGCGCTGTGCGGTCGGGTGGGACTCAAAGGGGCAGTCGCCGGCGGCTTCGCCGCCTGCTGCCAGTGGCGCGTCGCGCCACGCTGCCGCGAGGGCGAAGCCTGACGACGCACGCACCGCAGTGAGTGGAGCGAACGAGCGAAGAGCGCAGCGAGCCATGCGAGCCGTCGCGGTCGGGATTTGTGTCATTCGTCGTTGGAATACCGCCATGGTTGTTCGTACTGTACTCGACTGAGCGAGCGATAACCCTGCTCACGAGCCCCGGGGTCTGGATCGCCTGTGCCGCGATTTGGACGGTTATGTCACTCTCACGCGTACTGGCGGATTCGAAGTAACTCAGGTCGCGTCGCCTTCGCCGGACCGCTCCCTCGCGTCGGTCTGATCGCCCTCCTCCGCTCGCTCGTCCGAAACGGTCCACTCGCCCTCGCCCGGCCAGATCGCCGTGACGACCGCGGTGGGCGCGTCGGTCCCGACCGCGGCGTAGGCGTACCCGCGGTCGTCGAGCCGCGGGAAGAGGGACTGCGGCGTTCGGTCGTTGTACTGGACCAACACGTCATGACCGCCGAGCGACTCGGCGCGTTCGAGCGTCTCGCGCAGCGGTTTCGGCGGCGCGAGGTCCCGCGCGTCGAGCCCCCCACCGCCGCCGATTCGTCGGGCCTGGAACTCATATCCGGTGGCACGGACCCGATCTCTGGGTCCGTTCCGCCGAACATGTTCCGACGCCGACCGCGGAGCCGAAGCTACTTCCACGCCGGCGTCGAAGCCTCCGGCATGGCACAGGCACGTCTCCGCGTGACGATCCCGGACGGTCCGTGGGTCGGCGACGTCTCGCGTGAGTTCCCCGAGGCGCGGTTCCAGGTGTTGACCGCGACGCCGGACGACGGCGCGGGGTTCGCGCTGGTCCGGATCACCGCGGACGAAACGGACCCGATCCTCGACGCGATCGACGACCACGAGACGATCACCCACTCGTCGGTGATGGCCGCGGACGACGGGATGGTCACCGTTCAGGTCGAGGCGCTCGTCCCCCTGCTACAGACGGTCGCCCGCCGGGCGGGCGTCCCCATCGAGATGCCGGTCGAGATCCGCGACGGCGTCGCGCGCGTCGACGTGACGGGCAATCACGAGCGCGTCGCGGAGTTCGGCGACGCCCTCCGCGACGTGGGCGCGGCGTTCGAGGTCGAGTACGTCCAACAGCGGATCAACCCCGGCGGGTCGCTCACGGAGCGCCAGCGCGAGGTCCTCTTCGAGGCGGTCGACCGCGGCTACTACGACGTGCCCCGAGAGACGACGCTCACCGAGGTGGCTGACCATGTCGGCATCGCGAAGTCCACGTGTAGCGAGGTGCTCCAGCGCGTCGAGCGCACGATCGTCCGGGAGTTCGTCGACGACCTCCCGCGCCGCCCCCTCGACTTCGAATCGCCGGAGGAGAGCGGTATCGAGCGGATCCAGTAGCGACGATCGAAAAAGTCCGACCGGTCGCCGCGCCCGGTCTCGCCTCGCGCCAGAGCCGACGGCGACGGACCAACCGCGCCGCGACGGCGGCTTGGACCACGCACCACGCGACGAGCGACGCCGCCAGCGTGACCGTCGAGAGCCCGCTCGCGGCGAGGGCGGCGGTGAACTCGCCGCCGCCGGTCGTCCCGAGCCCGCTCAACACGAACACCCGGAAGGACTCACCGGATTCGACAGCACCAGCGCCGACAGCGCGGCGTCCGGCGGCTCGGTCGCCGCGACGGTTCCGAGCGCGAGCAGGTCGTGGACCAGCACGAACCAGACCCGCACCAGCAGCGCCGCGCCGAGATCGGATTCGGCCTCCGGACGCGAGCGGTCAGCCCCTCAGGCGAGCCACAGCAGGCGCACGTTGCTCGCGGTGAGGTACGTCCCCGTGAGCGTGAGCAGCACCGGCGGGAAGTAGTAGAGGAGCCCGTCGCCCTCGCGCGCGCCCTCGACGCTGATCCAGAGCATCACGAGGTAGACGGCGATCTTCAGCGCGACGAGCCCGGAGAGCCCGAACGACTCCAGGGCGAACCGCACGACCGGGTTCGCCTCCTCGATCGTCGGGACGTACCGGAGGAAGGCGACGGTCGACACGATGTCGCCGACGCCGTACGTCGCCGTCGCCGCGATCCACAGCCAGTAGAACTCGTTGGGGCGCCGGCGGTAGGCGAGGCGACGCCGAGACCGATCGCGGGATCGAACCACGGGCGAAACTGTCGGGCGGCGAACGTGAATCTGCCGATCCGCTAGGGCCGGCGCGCGCTTTGCGGACGGAGACCGACCGGCGTCCGGCCGACTTAATAGGGATCGCGTCGTCTCGGCGGCCGTGACGGGGCCGTCGACCCGCGACGAGAAGCTGGAGCTCGGCGTCGAGCTGCTGGCGCACCTCGAACGCGAGGAGCTCGACCTCGCCGCGGCGGTCGACCGGATCGAGACGATCACGACGAGCCCGGCGCTCACCCGCGACATCCTCGACGCCGCGGAGAAGCGCGGCGTCATCGACCGCGAGGGCGCTCAGCTCCGGGTCAACACCGGCGGCGCCTACGTCGAGTACGAGCGCCAGGTCGTCGCGCGCGAGGGCGACTTCGAGTGTCGGCGCTGCGGCGCCTCGGTCTCGACGGGCCACTTCGTCGAACTTGACGCGGGCGAACTCGGCCCGTTCGGCTCCTCGTGCGTCCGCAAGGTTACGGGCCGCGAGTCGGAGTCGGCGTCGGACGCGGCGTGAGGGCGGCGCCGAGAACGGCCTCCGGCCGGTCGAGCGTCCACCGCGCTCTCCCGCCGCCCGAGCGTCGACCGAACTCGCCGGAGTATTTACGTCCGCGCCCGAAGCGACGGTAATGACCGCGCCGAACCGGAACGCCCTGTGGGCGAACGCGCTCGTCGACGAGCTCGTCGCCGCGGGCGTCGACGCCGTCGTCGCCTCGCCGGGCAGCCGCTCGACGCCGCTGACCGTCGCCGCCGCGGGCCACGAGGATCTCCGCGTGTTCTCGCAGCTCGACGAGCGCTCCGCCGCGTACTTCGCGCTCGGGCGCGCCCGTCGGACCGGCCGCGTGACGCCGCTGATCTGTACCTCCGGCACCGCCGCCGCCAACTACCACCCGGCCGTGATGGAGGCGAGCGAGGCCCGCGTCCCGCTGCTCGCGCTCACCGCCGACCGGCCGCCGGAACTGCGCGACTCCGGCGCGAACCAGACCGCGGATCAAGAGAAGCTGTACGGCGACGCGGTTCGATTTTATAAAGACCTCCCGGAGCCGGCCGCAAACGACCGGGCCCTCCGGTCGCTGCGCACGACGGTCGCCCGCGCCGTCGCGACGGCCGAAGGGGCCGACCCGGGCCCGGTCCACCTCAACGCCCCGTTTAAGAAGCCGCTGGAGCCGACGCCGGTCCCGGGCGACGTGCCGGACGACCTGCCGGAGGCGGCCGAGCACGGGCGCGACGGCCCCTACGTCGACGTGACTCACGGGGCCCCCGAACCGGGCGACGACAAACTCCGGGCGCTCGCGACCGCGCTCGGGGAGGCGGACCGCGGCCTGATCGTCGCCGGCCCCGCCGACCCGCCGGGGATCGACCCGGAGTCGGTCACGGCGCTCGCGCACGCCACCGGGTTCCCCGTGCTGGCCGACCCGCTTTCCGGACTCCGGTACGGCGGTCACACTCGCGTCGCGCCCGTGATCGGCGCCTACGACGCGTACCTCTCGGCCGACCTCGCGGACGGCGGGAGCGACGCGGGCGACGCCGCCGCGGCGGGCGACGCGTGGGCCGACCCCGACCTCGTCCTTCGGTTGGGTGCCTCGCCGACCTCCAAGCGGCTCCGGAAGTACCTCGCCGCGACCGGCGCCGACCAGTACCAGGTCGACCCCGCCGGCCGCTGGCGCGAGGCCGAGTTCGCCGCGACCGACCTCGTCGTCGCCGAGCCGAGCCGGCTCTGCGCCCGACTCTCGCGGCTCGTCGGCGGCGGGAGCGGAGACCAAGGCTGGCGCGCGCAGTGGGAGGAGGCCGACCGGGTCGCGGAAGCGGTTCACGCCCGCGAGGCCGACGCGCTTGACGGCGAGGGGGGCGGCGAGGAAGACGCGGAGCCCGCTGCCGACGAGGGTGACGCCGGGTTCCACGAAGGGGACGCGCTCCGCGCGGTCGCCGGGGCGCTCCCCGATCCGGCGACGCTGTTCGTCTCCAACTCGATGCCCGTCCGCGACCTCGACCGGTTCGTCGGGCCGACGACCGCGAACGTCACCGCGCTCGGTAACCGCGGCGTCTCCGGCATCGACGGGATCGTCTCCAGCGCGCTCGGCGCGGGGAGCGGGACGACCGACGACCTCACGCTCGTCGTCGGCGACCTCGCCCTCTACCACGACTCGAACGGCCTGCTCGCGGTCGACCGGTGCGACGTCGACGTCACGGTCGTCGCGGTCAACAACGACGGCGGCGGCATCTTCCACAAGCTCCCGATCGAGGAGTTCGAGCCGCCGTTCACCGAGTCGTTCAAGACGCCGCACGGCCTCGACTTCGGGTCGCTTGCGGAGCTCCACGGCCTCGAACACGTCCGGATCGATGCCCGGCCCGACGCGCACGCCGACCGCGGCGACACCCCTGCGGAGCGCGCGGATGTCGTCGGTGAGGACCTCGCCGCCGCCGTCAGCCGGGCCCACGAGGCGACGGGCTCGCACCTGATCGAGGTCGACACGGATGCGGAGGCCAGCCACCGGACGCGCGAGCGCTTGGCGGCCGCGGTCGACGCCGCGGTCCACGGCGGCGCGGCGGGCGAGGCGGACGAGTAGGGTCAGGGGCGCGTCGAGATCGGCCCGTCGCCGCGGCTCTCGCCGAGCGCGACCCCGGCGTACGCGACGACCGCGAACTGGATCCCGACGCCGAGGCTCGCGCCGAGGGCGAAGACGGCGGTGGCGACCGGGCCGCGCTCCGGACCGAGGTACCAGAGGACGGCGGCCGAGCCGAGCAGGAACGCGGCGGTCGCGCTCGCGCCCGTCGCCAGCGCGGTCGACGCCGCGGAGGCGTCCGCGTCGCGCAGTCCTGCGAGGAAAGCGACGCCGAACAGGAGCCCGTACACCAGCAAAAACGCCGTGAACCGGGCGCTCAGGAGGTACGTCGAGAGCGCCTCGGTCGACGGCAGCGAGACCGACGACTCGAGCAGTATCGGCGCGAGGCGCCTGATGCCGCTGACCGCGAGCGCGACGACCGCGGCGACGACGGGGGGGAGGGCTGCCGTGCGCATGCCCGAGAGGCGACGCCGAGTTCACTTATAAAATCCGATTCGAGGGGGTATCGGGCCCGACGAAGCTCATAAGTCTCGGCTTCGCGTACCGCTCGGCGTGCAGGTCGTCGGCTACGAGACGGACGTCGCGCGCGACTCGGCCGAGTCGGAGGCGGACGGCGCTCAGACGGTCGAGACGAGCGGCCCGATCGGCGGCGGACTCTACGTCGCGAGCGGCGGGAGCGTCGAGTACGTGGACGCGAGCCCGGGCACCGAACTCGCGTTCGGGCTCGGCGAGCGCCGCTGCGCGGGAACGGTCCACGATGGCGACCACGTCGCCTGCGACGCCGCGGACGCACCGTACTGCGACGACCACTCGGGGGTCTGGGTGTGTGCCCGGTGTACCGGGACGTGTCTGAAAGACGAGAGGGACTGCCACGAGACGCACGCGATGTACCTCGCGGCGTTCGCGCCGGACGTACTGAAGATCGGCGTCACCCGCGAGTGGCGGCTCGGGACCCGCCTCCGGGAGCAGGGCGCGGACCGCGCGGCCCACATCCGGACGTTCCCGAACGGCCGGATCGCGCGCGAGGTCGAGGCGGAACTGGCCGCCGGGGACGACCTCGTCGACCGCGTCCGCGTCCCGACGAAGCTCGACGGGTTCGGGCGCGCGGTCGACGAGGCGGCGTGGGAGGCGCTCCTCGACCGGTTCGACCCGATAGCGCGGTTCGACTTCGACTACGGGCTCGGCCTCGACGACCGGCCCGTCGCCGAGACGATGGCGGCGGGGACCGTCCGCGGCTGGAAGGGGCGGGTGATCGTACTCGACCGCGGCGGCTCCACGTACGCCGTCGACGCGCGCGACCTCGTCGGCTACGAGCTGACCGACGCCGTCCCGGAGCGCGAACTCCAGTCCAGCCTCGGGGCGTTCGGCGGATGACGGGCGGCGCTCTCGCGGTCCTCTTCGGCGACCCGTTCGCGGTGATGAACACGGTCGGGCTCGTCGCGTTCGCGCTGGTCGGCGCGAGCAAGGCGGTCCGCGAGGAGTTCGACCTCTTCGGCGTCGCCGTCGTCGGGCTGGCGATGGCGTTCGCCGGCGGCGTCACCCGCGACCTCCTCGTCGCGCGCGTCCCCCTCGCGCTGCGCTCGCCGACGGAGATACTCCTAGGGCTGATCGGCGTCGCCCTCGCCGTCGGGCTGAGCGCGTGGCTCGCCTCGCCCGACGAGCACCCGGTGACGGTCGTCGCGGACGCGGTCGGGCTCGCCGCGTTCGCCACCGCCGGCGCCATCGTCGCGACGGACGCCGGGGTGTCCGCGTTCGGCGTCGTCGCCGTCGCGACGATAAACGCCGTCGGCGGCGGCGCGCTCGCCGACATCCTCCTCGACCGCTCGCCGTTCATCCTCTTCGAAGACTTCTACGCGAGCTGCGCCGTGTTGGGCGGCGCGACGTACTGGGCCGTCGGCACGCTCGGCGGGCCCGCGGGACTGGCCGTTGCGGCGTGCGCGGCGGTGACGGTCGGCCTCCGACTCGTCGCCGTCGCCCGCGGCTGGCGGCTCCCGACAGCGAAGCGGTTCGGCGATCGCTTCGCCGACTGATCGATTCGGGGGGCGGGCCGCACAACGGGCCGAGCCCGAAGCGATCCGCCCCCTCAGCGTCCGAGCCCGTCGACCGAGACGACGCGGCGGACGCCGAGGTACGCCGCCGCGGCGATGGCGGCGTACGCAACCACGAGGACGCCCGTCGTCGGGCCCGCGCTGTCGATCGCCAATCTGGCGACCGCGTTCGCGGGGCCGCCCGCCATCGCCGTCGCGCCGCCGAACAGCACGAGGACCGCGACCGAGTAGAGCAGCTGCGCCGCCCGCCGGTCGGGCGCGACCGCCGCGATGCCCACCGCGACGGCGACGACCAGCGTCGTCAGCGCGGTCATCAGCGCCAAGATCGGGCCGACGTTCGCGACCGCGGTGCCGTTCGCCTCCAACAGCAGGAGCCACAGCAGCGCCTGCGCGGGGGCGATCCCGATCGCCGCGGCCGCCTTCCCGTCGACGATCTCGGCGAGCGTCACGGGCGCGACCCGGAGCAGCTCCATGGTCCCTTGATCCAACTCCTCGGTGATCGAGTCGACGACGAGCGAGCCCGAGATGAACACCGGGAGGAAGACTAAGAGCGGGATCAACACGGTGTAAGTGAAGGTGAAGTACGGGCTAGTGTCGCTCCGGTCGGGCAGGGGCAGCGGCGACTCCTCCAGGTACGAGGCGCGGCGCTCACGCTCGTTCAGCTCGTAGGTTCGCAGCAGCTCGCGCAGCTGTACCACGATCACGGTCGTCTCAACGGTGGCGTCCGGGGCGGTGACGGCGGCGGACACCCGCCCCGACTCCGTGCGAGTCGCGACCACCACCGCGTCGGCCGCGTTCCGCTCGAAGGCGCTTCGCGCGGCGTCAGCGTCGTCGTAGGGCGTGACCGAGGCGCCGGGGACCTCGCTCGCGGCGCGCTCTAGGTCGTCGACCGCGTCGCCCGCGGCCGCGACTTCGATCTGCGCGCCGTCGAGCGCGCCCGGGTCGTACATCGAGACGAGCCCGACGACGAGGAATGACGAGAACGCGGCGATGAACAGCTGGATCCCGATCGCCAACAGGATCGTCTTCTCGGCGCGGAGCCCCGCGAGCTCCCGGCCGGCGATCGTCAGGCGGCTATCCAAGGCTCACCACCCCGACGTTGTACGCGGCGTGCCCCAGCGTGGCCAGCGTCAGCGCCAGGGCGTAGGCGGTCCGGCCCCTCCTCGCGCCGAGGCTGGCCGCGCTCGTCGCGGTCACGTGGAGGACGAGCGGGGCGAAGAACAGCGCCACGAGCGCGACCGGCGGCAGCCCGGAGAGCCCGGCCACGTCGGCGAACGCGGCGCGGCCGAGGAAGAGCTCGGTGAGCCCGACCGCTTGGACGACCGCCGTGGCCTTCTCCGCGAGGAAGAAGCCGGTCCCGGACGCGACGCCGACCGCGAACGCGACGCGGTCGCTCCGCCCGAAGACGCCGCGCTCGAACCCGGCGTACAGGGCGACGCTCTTCGCGACCTCCTCGATGAACGCGATCGTCACGAGCAACACCGGGATCGACACGGTGACTGGCAGCGCGAACAGCACCGCGACGGCCAGAAGCTCCGCGACGAACACGAAGGGAATCGTACAGGCGGTGAGGAACGCGACCGAACCGAGCGCGCGGAGCCGCTCGCGGTCGAAGAGCGCGCCCCCGACGCCGCCGGGTCCGCCGCCGGTCCGCACCGCCGAGAGCCGGACCGCGAGCGCGTCGAGGAACTTCCGCGTCACGGGCTTCTGGGAGAACATGTCCTCCTCGCGGTAGACGCCGAGCCCGAGGCCGAAAAGCAGAGTCGCCCCGACCGCCATCGGCGCGGTCGAAAAGAGAACTTGGCCCGCCGACACCGCCTCGCCCTGGAGGTCGAAGACGACGAGGGTCAGTGGCGAGACGAGCGCGACGGGCGTCACGTTCGTGAAGATGGCCGGGACGAACGCGTAGGTCGTCAGGAGGACGCTCACGCCAACCGTGACGAAGGTGAGTTCCTTGAACGACCGCGCGAACATCGCGCCGACGAAGGTGGCCCCGAGGAACGTCGCCGCGACGGGCGCCACCGCCACCACGGAGAGCGGTCCGCCGCCGATCACGAGCGCGATGAGGGTCGTGACGACCGCGGCGGCCGCCGCGTACGGAAGCGTCTTGCCCGCGACGATCTCCGCCGGCGCGAGCGGCGTGACGAGCAGTGGTTCTCCGCGACGGTTCGTCCGCTCGTCGAGGATAGAGGAGCCGTACGCTTGTATCAGGAAGTTCATCGGTACGAGGAAGGCGAACGCCAAGAGCAGCGAGGTGAACGGGAACGGCGGCGTGATCGAGGCGGGCGAACCGGTCGTGTCCGCGCCGAACGCCCCGCCGCCGATCGACGGGATCGCGAAGCCGCCCTCCCCGTCCGATCCCGTCTCGCCGCCATCAGAGCCCGGGTCGGCGGTTCCGCCCGCTCCCGAGTCGGGAGCGGACCCGCCGCCGGACTCCCCGTCGGTCGACGCGTCTCCGGAGGAACCGTCGCCCGAGTCGGCCCCACCGGAGTTGCCGGCGGAGTCCCCGTCCGACCCGGAACCGCTCGTCTCTGTGCCGTCGCCGTCCGTTCCGCCGTCGGCCGCGGTGCCGCCGTCGTCCCCGTCGCTCGCGCTGCCGCCGCCCGGATCGCCCGTCCGACTGCCGTCGCTCCCGCCGAGCGTCGCGCCGTCGTCGAACCCGGTCGTCCTGCCGACGTACCGGAGCGTAACGGTGACCGGGAACGCCGCGGTCCGGTTCGGCTCGGCGCGCAGCAGCCGCTCGTTGTGCGCCTCGACCGCCTCGCGAACCGACGCGGCGGCCGCCTCGCCCTTCCGCGTGTCGGTCGCGCGGACGACGACCGAGTCGACGTCCGCCGGATCGATCGCCCCGTCGTCGACGGAACCGGGCCGCACCACGGTCACCACCACCGCGTCGGCGGAGTCGCCGAGCGACGCGGTCTCGGCCGGGACCGGTCGCAGCGACGCTTCCTCCTCGATCGCCTCCGCGTACGGCGAGCCGGCGTCGACGCCGACCCGGTACACGTCTTGGTCGACGTCGAGGCCGGCGACGCCGGTGGCCACGCCGACCCCGACGACGCCGCCGGCGACGAGAAGCAGGGCGACGCCCGCGGCGAGCGTCCGGCGGTCGACGCCGCCGGACGCCCGCGCCGACTCCCACTTGGCGACGCGAAGCACTCGGCGGCCGGCGACGGCGAGCCGTCGACCGAGGCGACGCAGCCGGTCGGTCACTCGGTGGCCTCCGTCGCGGTCGCCGCCGTCTCCCGCTCTGTTCCGTCGGTCGATCGGTCGTTTTCCGGCCCGTCAGGCTCTTGCCCGTCGACCTCGCCGTCGTCGAGCCCGTCGCCGGTGTAGCGGCCGGGCATCGGCCGGCCGACGATGTCGAGGAACACGTCCTCCAAGCTCGGCTCGCGGCTCCGAATGTCGACGACCTCGCCGCCGGCGTCGGCGGCGGCCTCGCGGACGGCCGCGACCGCGTCCATGCTCGGGACCGCCGTGCGGTACCGGTCGCCGACCTCCTCGGGCGTCGCGTCGAGGTCGTCGAGGGGCGGCGTCGCGGTCGGCTCGACGTCAGTGAACACGCGGTAGGTCGTCTCGCCGTGTCGCTCGCGGATCCCGTCGACGCTCCCGCGGGCGACGATCCGCCCCTCGTTCATCACCACGACGCGGTCGCAGACCGACTCGACGTGGTAGAGGTTGTGCGCGGAGAAGACGACGGTCTTCCCCGTCTCGCGGAGTTCGCGGGTGAACGCCAGCACGGAGTTGGTCGTCACCGGGTCGAGCCCGGACGCGGGCTCGTCGTACACCAGCACGTCCGGGTCGTTGACCAGCGAGCGCGCGATTGCGACCTTGCGTTTCATTCCCTTCGAGACGTCGCCGAGGCGACGCTCCCGGTGGTCGAGTTCCAACCGGTCGAGCGCGGCCTCGATCCGCTCGTCGGCGACCTCTCGGGGCACGTCGTAGAGGTCGGCGAAGAAGCGGAGGTACGACCGCGCGGTCATCTCCTCGTACAGCGGCGAATCCTCGGGCAGGAACCCGAGGTGGCGACGCATCTCGGGGTCCGAGGCGTCGAACCCGGCGACGGTCACCTCGCCGTCGGTCGGTTCGACGAGACCGGCGATCACCTTCAGCGTCGTCGTCTTGCCGGCCCCGTTCGGGCCGACGATCCCGAACACCTCGCCGTCGTCGACGGAGAAGTCGCTGTCGACGACGGCCGCGAAGTCACCGTAGGTCTTCCGCAGCCCCGACACCTCGATCATGCCTGCGCCTCCGCCGGCGCGTGGGTTAAAGCCACGCCCGCGGTTATCGGCCCCGAGAACGCGGCGACGGCGAGGACACCGGAGGGCGAGCGAGCGCGACAAATGACGGTCGGCCGAGCCCCCGACTCCGTTCGGTAGCCGATCGCTCCGTCCGGTAGTCCGTCACTCCGTGTAAGGTTTCTCGACGTTCCCGTCGCCGCTGATGTACGCGTTCATCCGACGGGTGATCCCGTCGAACAGCGTACTGAGCGGCGAGAGGACGCGCTCGACGAGTCGGATCGGCGACGAAGGCCGGGACGGGCCGGCCCGACGAGAGAAAACGGTCGACTCGCGCTACTCTTCTTCCTCTTCCTCGACCGGTCCTCGCCCTCGTTCCCAGACCGCGTCCGCGGAGGTGTCGTTCGGTGCTGTGTGCGAGACGTCTTTCATGGTGTCGCGATCGCTTGCCATATTGACTCCCAATACCCCGGACCTCTGTATTAACCCTTCGTGGAAAGAGATAATGAGTCCTCATACCATATAAGGTATTAATATGGCTCTGTGCCACGATAGCGCAAAAAGTGGACGAATTGCGTATTGCCTCTGTTTTATGCCCCAGGTATCGGATGTGCGTTCGGATCTGAGCGGAGGATCACAGCGATGAGGGACGCCGCCGCCGGAGGACGCGACGTGTTGGGAGATTCCGATCGCGACAGCGAAACCGCGGTGGTCCGAGAGGGGACGACGCTCGCGGTCGGCCGCGACATCGACGCCCCGCCTGAGCGGACCGCGACGGCGCTCCGCGACACGCGACGGTGGCCCGACTGGAGCCCGTCCGTGGGGGGCGTGGAGAGCACCGATCGGTACGTCGAGAGCGGGACGACCGGACGGGTCCGGGTCGCGGACGCTTGGGTTCCGTTCCGGGTGACGGCCGCGACGCGCCTCCGCTGGGACTGGCGGGTCGCCGGGGTTCCGGCCACGGGCCACCGGGTCGACCGCTATCCGGAGGATCCGGGTCGGTGTCGAGCGGTGATCGAAGTCCCGCTCGTCGCGGCCCCGTACGTCCCCGTCTGCCGACGCGCGCTCGACAAGTTCGCGGCGCTCGTCGAGGGAGGGTGATCCGGGCGGCGCCCGTGCCTCAGTTCTCGTAACCCGCTTCGAAGGGGTCGATGACCTCGCCGCCGGGCTCGTCCTCGTCGCGGGTGACTCCCGGCCCTCGCGTCGCGAGTTCGAAGACGAGCCCGTCGGGGTCGGTGAAGTAGACGCTCTTGAAGTAGGTCCGGTCTTTCACCTCGGAGACGCGGACGTCGTGGGCCTCGAGGTGTTCCCTCCACTCGCGGAGCGTCGCCTCGTCCTCGACGCCGAACGCGAAGTGGTGGCTCGCGCCCGGACCGGGCGTCCCCTGCGAGTTCGGGTACTCGAAGTAGGTGACGTTGGTGCCCGGCTCGCCCTCCGGAGTCGACGAGAAGTAGTAGTGCGGCGTCCCGGGGTCGTCGTAGTTCTGCGTCCGCTTGACCGTGTGCCAGCCGAGCACGTCCTCGTAGAACGCCGCGGTCTCCTCGATGTCGGTACAGATGTTCGTGACGTGGTGGAGTCCCGTCGTCGGCGGCGCGTCGGTCATGGTCCGCGTGATCGGTCGTCGGGAGAGTAGTTAGTCGTACTGGGGGTTCGAAACGCGGATACGCCAGTCGCCGGACGATTCGGTTGGGGGTCGGCTCGGTCAGTCGGTTCGAACGGCGCTCAGAACAGCCCGACGCCGACCGCGTACGGCCACGCGGCCCCGCCGACGGCGAGCAACGCCAGCGCGGCGCCGGCGCCGTAGACGTTCTTCAGGAAGCTCGTCATCTCATTCTGCCGCTCTTCGGGGTCGTCCACCGACCAGAAGTCGTGCATCGTCACGGCGGAGACGAGGAGGAAGAACGCGAGCGAGCCCCCGGCGAGGACCGGGAACGCGCCCGCGGCGACGGCGAGTCCGCCGAGGACGAGGACGGCGCCCGAGGCGATCACCGAGAACTGCGGCGCGGGGAGGCCCTTGAACTCGGCGTAGCCGGCCATCGTCTCGAGGTCGGTGAAGTGGTTGAGCCCCATGAACGCGAGCGTCGCGCCGAACAGGATCCGGCCGAGCAGGAAGAGTTCGCCCGCGAGGGGTGTGTCGAACTGGAGCGGTAACGTCGCGGTTTCAGCTAACATCGTGTAACCTGCTATACGGACGTAACCTATTTATCGCTTCCCGGACAATAGAGTTAGTAGGTAACACCGATGTCATCACAGGACCTTTCCGCGGCGGAGTCGGCGGAGACGGCGGATTCGGGGGCTGAAGCGGCTGGCGAGGCGACGGCGCCCGAGACCCCATGCCCCGTCATCGACTCCATCGAACAGATCGGCTCGCAGTGGCGGCTCGTCGTCCTCCACGAGCTGTTGAACGGCGAGGCGCGGTTCAACGAGCTCAAGCGCGAGACCGACGCGAACGCCCGGACGCTCTCGCGCGTGCTCAACGACCTCCAAGAGACGGGCTTCGTCGACCGCCGGTTAGAGGAGGACGCGCCGGTGGCGACGTACTACAGCCTGACCGCGAAAGGCGAGTCGCTCGCCCCCGTCTTCGAGGAGATCGACGAGTGGGCCCAGGAGTGGCTCGCCGAGTGCGACGCGTAAGCGTGCGTTAGCAGGAGTGGATTTCGTTTATAAACAGACATCCGTTTCCAGGCTGTTTGTTTATAAACTACCAACAGCGAATCGTCGATGAAGGCCTCCAAAGCCCCAGCCGCGAGGGCGGCGCACGCTCGCTGCGCTCCTCGGTCGCTCGCGCTGCTCGCTCCCTGCGGTGCTTGCGTCGCCTGCGCCGCCCTCGCGACTGCCCCTTTGAGTCCCGCCCCGTACAGCACCGCAGCCTCACACCATCCCAGCCTCGTCGGCCGGCCTCCGCTTCGCTCCGGCCCGCCGACTCCCTCGCGCGTGCTCCTCGCGTCCGTTGGACGCTCGGAGGCACGCGCCACCGCCTCACAAATCGATGAGCGGCGCTGGCAGGCTCATCGGTCTGTAAATCGTGCCGCCGCGTCGCGCAGCCGCTGCGTCGCTCTCACACGTACTTTCGCGCGAACGCGTACAGGTCCGGGATGATGTACGCTACCCCGCCCACCGCGAGAGCGATCACGAGCGGGACCCCCCATGGGGTGTACCCGTCGAGTCGTATCGACCACCTGAGCAGCCCGGCGGCCTCCACGAGCGGCGGCACGAGGTACACGCTCGCACCGACCGCCGCGGCCGCCGGCGCGTGGACCGCCGAGACCCGATAGCCGTAGGCGCTGCCGGCGATGAGGGCGAGGCCGAGAGCGATCACGAAGGCGGCGTAGATGAGCGCGCCGAACCCGCCGAGCGGACCCGGTCCGTAGAGCGTGAACTCGTAGACGCGCTCGTCCGCGAACACGTAGTACAGGCCCCCCTCCTCGGGAGCCTCCTCGATGTCGATCCCGGTGTCTCCCGGAGCGACGTCCAACCCCGAGGGAACCGGTTTCGAGATCGAGACGCTGCCGTCGTCGGAGTCCGCCGCCATCGTGAAGAAGCGCTGTCCCCGTTCGGAGAGGTCCTCGTATTCGAAGGCGAACCCCTCGCAGTCGGCGAACGCGACGCTGACGTCTCCGGAGTCGGCGTCGTCCGTCGGGAAGAAACACGCCAGTTCGCCGCCGTCCCTGACGAAGTTCCAAGCCCCCGACCGGAACTCGGACGGGAGGTCGTCGACGGCGACCTCATCGCGATCGCCGGCGGCCTTGACGGAGGCTTCACCGCGATCAGAGCCGGCGTCGACGACGTCCCGCGCCGCCCCGGAGAGGTCCGCGTAGCGGTGGACTTCGCTGTCCGTTCGATCTACCGAGTACGTAACCGGGGCCGGGTTCGTCGCGCCCGCGACAGCGCCGGTGACGACCCCGACTCCGACGACGAACAGGCAGAGGGCCGCGAGGAGTTCGGGTGACGGGCGATTCATCACCTGTTCCGATCCTCCGACGGCGTATGTGTTTTGTGTGACCTCGATTCGGCGACGGCGCTCCCGGCGCGGGCGGAAGGTGCTTGCCCGCCGAAACGCACACCATTCTCCGGCGCGTACGTGACGCCGTGTACGCCGGACTGAAGAACACCCCCTGTTGCCTGTGCGGCCGGGACGACACCCACACCCGGATCGCCGTGCCGCCGCGGGCGCTCCGGCTCATGGAGAACGGCGAGCCGATCGCGTGGCGCGACGTGGTCGGCACCGTGACGCTCCGCTTCTGCGCCGACGACTGGGACCTCGTGAGCGACCTCGCCGTCGAGATGGACGCGCACCCGCTCTCGCGGTGTAACGCGGCGCACGTCTCCCTCGACCTCCGCGAGGACCACGAGGCGCTGCTGTCGGCGACGAAGGCCGAGACGGACCAGACGGAACTGGAGACGCGACTGGCATCCGAGGCCGAGGCGACGCTCGACGCGGTCGACGATCCCTACACAGAGGAGCGCGACGTGGTCGAGGCGATCGTGGTGTTGCGCGCGCTAGAGGAGCTCGGCGTCCGGGAACCCCCCGGCGACGCCGCCGCGCTGGCGCGCGACGACTGAGACGGTCGGGCGGCGCCGACGCCCGCTCACCGCCTGACCTCGAACCCGTCTTCCCCCTCCGGCGCGCCGTACTCGGCGTCCACGTCGTCGACCTCGGCGGCCCGGCTCCCGGTCTCACACCACGCCACCATGTCGCGAACGGCTCCCTCCGGACCCTCGAAGACGGCCTCGACCCGGCCGTCGTCGAGGTTCCGCACCCAGCCGTCGACGCCCTTCTCGCGGGCGGCGTCGCGGGTGCTCGCCCGGTAGTAGACGCCTTGGACGCGGCCCGAGACGAACACGTGCGCTCGAACGCGGTCGGTCATCGGTCGGTGGTGCGGCGCGCTGCCTGTTAAACGACCCGCCCGCGACCGACCGGCCGCCGACCGACCCGCGCCCGCAACCGACGCCTACTAACTCCCGCGCGCCGACGTAGGCGACATGGACCTGTTCGGAACCGCCGGGATCCGCGGCGGCGTCGAGGACCGCGTCACCCCGTCGCTCGCGCTCGCCGTCGGGCGGGCCGTGGGCGCCGAGATCCGATCGCGTACCGACGATTCGACCGCCGCGTCGACGCCCGAGCCGACGGTCGTCCTCGCCCGCGACGGGCGGGTGACCGGCCCGGCGCTCGCGGCCGCGATGGAGGCCGGTCTCTCCGCCGGCGGCGTCGCCGTCCGCCGCGCCGGGCAGCTCCCGACCCCGGCGCTCGCGTACGCCTCGCGGGGGCGCTACGGCGTGATGCTCACCGCGTCCCACAATCCGCCGACGGACAACGGGATCAAGCTGTTCCGCGACGGGACGGAGTTCGACCGCGACGCTGAGCGCGCCGTCGAGTCGCGGGTCGCCGACGAGGAGCCGGTCGCTCCGTGGGACGAGTGGACCGAGCCGACTCGAACCGACCCGCTCGGCGACTACCTCGCCGCCGTCCGCGAGTACGCCGCGGGGTTCGGCGCGCCCCTCGACGGGCTCCGGGTCGCGGTCGACTGCGGAAACGGGATGAGCGCGCCCGCGACGCCGACCGTCCTCCGCGAACTCGGCGCCGACGTGGTCACGCTCAACGGGAACGTCGACGGCCACTTCCCCGGCCGCGGGAGCAAGCCGACCCCGGAGACGCTCGCCGACCTGCGCGCGTTCGTCGCCGACGCCAACGAGGGCGTCGAGGACCCCGGACGGCCGGCCGACGACGGGAGGGGAGCGGGAGGCGACGGCGACGCGGACGAGACCGAGGGGTTCGCCTTCGGTATCGGTCACGACGGCGACGCCGACCGGATCGTGATCGTCGACGCGGACGGCGAGGTCGTCCACGAGGACACGGTGCTCGCGGTGCTCGCGGAGCGGTACACCCGCGCGAGCGACGCCGCTGACCCCGTCGTCGTGACGACGCCGAACGCCTCCGGTCGGATCGACGAACGCGTCCGCGACGCCGGCGGGCGCGTCGAGCGCGTCCGGCTCGGCGCGCTCCACGAGGGGATCGCCGCGGTCCGGGAGGACGCCAGCGTGGCCGGCGCCCTCGGCGAGGCCGGCACGGTCGGCGAGGCGGGCGCCGCGGGAGAGGTGGGCGCTGACACGCGCGTCGTCTTCGCGGCCGAACCGTGGAAGCACATCCACGTCGCGTTCGGCGGCTGGATCGACGGCGTGACCTCCGCGGCGGTGCTCGCGCGCCTCGTCGCCGACGAGGGGCTCAACGCGCTCCGCGGCCCGGTGACCGAGCGCCCGTACCGAAAGGTGAGCGTGGCCTGTCCCGACGACGCGAAGGAGCCGGCGATGGACCGGTTGGCGACGGCGTTGCCGGACGCATTCCCCGACGCCGCGGTGGACACCGACCACGGCGTCCGCCTGGAGTTCGACGACGCCTCGTGGACGCTGGTTCGGCCCTCCGGCACCGAGCCGTACGTCCGCGTGTACGCCGAGAGCGACGATGTCGACGCCCTCGTCGCCGAGGTCGAAGCCGTGGTCGAGGACGCGGTCGCGGACGCGTAGGGCCGGCCGGTCCGACCGCCGACGCCCCGTCGCGGACGCGTCGGCGACCCCGCGTCACCCCGTTCGGAACCGTGAGAGATTCGGGTTCGTGGATCAGACGGCGGCGATCGGGCGACTGATACCCCGGAATCGGGCCGCTTCTCTCCACGAACGTGCCACCTCGACACCGCGAGAACGACGAATTTATGCCGCGTTCCGACGGGGGTACGAGTGAGATGGCATCCGACTTCGATCGGCGGCGGTTCATCAAGGCGGCAAGCGCAGCGGGCCTCGTCGGCCTCGCCGGGTGTAGCGGCGGCCCGAGCGGTGACGGGGGCGACGGGGGCGACGGCGACGTGCCGGCGCGGATCGGCATCGTCTATTCCGACGGCGGACTGGGGGACAACTCGTTCAACGACGCGGCCCAGCAGGGGATCTTCCAGGCGGAAGAGGAGTTCGGCATCGCGTACGACGAGTCGGAGCCCGACGGCGCCGGCGAGTTCGAGCAGTTCCAGCAGCAGTACGCCGGCTCGACCGACCCGGCCTACGACCTGGTCTGTACGATCGGGTTCAATCAGGGCGACTCGCTCTCGCAGACCGCGCCCGAGTACCCCGACCAGGACTTCATGATCGTCGACACCGTCGTCGACGAACCGAACGTCGCGAACTACCTGTTCCGCGAGCACGAGGGCTCGTTCCTGATGGGCGTGCTCGCCGGCCGCCTGACCGAGACCGAGTTCTCGGCCGGCGCCGGCGAGACGGACCCGGACTCGACGACCGTCGGGTTCGTCGGCGGCGTCGACAGCCCCGTCATCCGCCGGTTCCAGGCCGGGTTCGAGGCCGGCGTCGACTACGCGACCGACGACGTCGACGTCACCACGAGCTACGTCGGCAGCTACGCCGACCCCACCGGCGGGCAGGAGGCGGCGCTGTCGATGTACCAGAGCGGCGCGGACGTCGTCTACCACGCCTCGGGCGCGACGGGCGTCGGCGTGTTCCAAGCCGCACAGGAGGAGGGGCGGTTCGCCTTCGGCGTCGACCAGGACCAGTCGGTCTCCAACGAGTCGTTCTCGGACGTCATCCTGGCGTCGATGGTGAAACGCGTCGACACCGCGGTCTACGAGTCGATCTCGAACGTCATCGACGACAATCACCAGGGCGGGTCGACCACCGCGCTCGGCTTGGAGTCCAACGGCGTCGAGTGCGTCTACGGGCAGGAGATCGGCGACCAGGTCCCAGACGAGATCGCGACCGCCGTGGCCGACGCGCGCGACGAGATCATCGCCGGGAACATCGAGGTCCCGGAGACGACGAGCAACTGAACGCGGCGCCGCCGACTCGAAGCCGAACCCCGCTGGCGGAATTTTTTTGCTCCGGTCGGGCGACGGAGTGTCCCTCGTTCCGGTCGGACGACGAACAGGACCGGGCGCAGTAGCTCGGAATCCGGGCGCTTTTAGGCTCCGGCGCGGAGTTACGGGTGAATGAACCCGGCGGTCCACTTGGACGGTATCACGAAGCGATTCCCCGGGGTCGTCGCGAACGACGACGTCGATCTCGCGGTGGAGCGCGGGAGCGTCCACGCCCTCCTCGGCGAGAACGGGGCCGGCAAGACCACGCTGATGAACGTCCTGTACGGTCTCTACCGGCCGACCGAGGGGACCGTCCGGCTCGACGGCGAGCCGCGGTCGTTCGACTCGCCGCGGGACGCGATCGACGCGGGCGTCGGCATGATCCACCAACACTTCATGCTCGTCGACCCGATGACGGTGTGGGAGAACGTCGTCTTAGGCAACGAGCCGACGACTTGGGGCGGACTCCGCGTCGACAGGAAGGCGGCGCGGGAGGCCGTCGTCGAACTGAGCGAGCGGTACGGCTTCGACGTGGACCCGGACGCGACGATCGCGGACATCTCGGTCGGAGAGCAGCAGCGCGTCGAGATCCTGAAGGCGCTGTACCGCGGCGCCGAGGTGCTCATCATGGACGAGCCGACCGCGGTGCTGACGCCGCAGGAGGTCGAGGAGCTGTACGGCGTCTTCGAAGAGCTCACCGAACAGGGGAAGACGATCATCTTCATCTCGCACAAGCTCGGCGAGGCGCTGTCGGCGGCCGACGACATCACCGTCCTCCGCGACGGGGTCAACGTGGGCACCGTCGCCGCGGCCGACGTGACGCGCGAGGAGCTCGCGGAGATGATGGTCGGCCGGGAGGTGCTGATGGACCCCGCCACGTCGCCCCGAGAGACGGGCGAGCGCGTGCTGGAGGTGACCGACCTGTGCGTCGAGGACGACCGGGGCGTCGAGGCGGTCTCGAACCTGTCATTCGAGCTCCGGGGCGGGGAGATCCTGGGGATCGCGGGCGTCGACGGCAACGGACAGTCACAGCTCGCCGAGGCGATCACGGGTCTGCGCGAGACGGCGTCCGGGGAGATCCGCTACCGCGGCGAGTCGATGGTCGGGCAGACCCGCCGTGACCGGATCGACCGCGGGATGGCGTTCATCCCCGAGGACCGACAGGAGCGCGGCCTGGTGATGTCATACGACCTCACCGAAAACGGGGTTCTAGGGAGCCAACACGACCCGCCGTTCGCGCGCGGCGGACGGCTCGACTGGGGCGCGGCGCAGGACCACGCCGAGTCCGTCATCGAGCAGTACGACGTCCGCCCGCCGGACGCCGACGCGGAGGCCGAGTCGCTGTCGGGAGGGAACCAGCAGAAGTTCATCGTCGGGCGGGAGTTCGAGCGCGACCCTGAGCTGGTCGTCGCCGCCCACCCCACCCGCGGCGTCGACATCGGCTCCACGGAGTTCCTCCACGACCGGCTGCTCGAACTGCGCGCCGAGGGGAAGGCGGTCCTGCTCGTCTCCTCGAAGCTCGACGAGGTACAGGGGCTCTCCGACCGGCTCGCGGTGATTCACGAAGGAGAGTTCACCGGGGTCGTCGACCCCGCGACCGTGACCGAAGAGGAAATCGGGCTGCTGATGGCGGGCGAGTCGCTCGACGACGACTCGGTCGAACGGGCGGCGATCCACGACGCCGGCGGCGCGCCGGACGAGGCCGACGGCGGGGCGGCCGACGACGAGGGGGTGGACGCGTGAGCGATTCGGCGCCCGACGGGGACCGTACGGAGTCCCTCCTCGCCCGCGTGGTCGCCCCGTTCGTCGACCGGAGCGTCGTCGAGCGGCTCGTCATCAGCGTCGCCGCGATCCTCCTCTCGATCGTCGTCGGCTTCGCGCTCGTGCTCGTCTCCGGCCGGATCGCGCAGTGTTCGACCGCGGCGTGGACGATGCCGCTCACCGGGATCGGCTTCTGTTACGACCCGATCGAGGTGTACGTCGTGCTGTTCAACGGCGCGCTCGGGTACCCGTTCGCCGTCGGCGACCCCGGGCTGTTCAACCCCGCGTGGACGCCGTTCAACCTCTCGTTCGGTCTGACGCTCTCGGAGACGACGCTCCTGATCTTCACCGGGCTCTCCGTCGCCGTCGCCTTCCGCGCCGGCCTGTTCAACATCGGCACGCAGGGGCAGCTCGTCGTCGGGGCGCTCTCGACCGCCCTCTCGGTCCTCGCGCTCGCGCCCCTGCTCCCGGCCGGCCCGGTCGCCGGTGCCGTGCTGATCGTCGTCGGGACCGCGGCGGGCGCGGTCGGCGGCGGACTCTGGGGCGCGATACCCGGCGCGCTCAAGGCGTACGCCGACGCCAACGAGGTGATCACGACGATCATGCTCAACTTCGTCGCCGCGAACGTCGCGTACGTGCTCGTGTTGGAGGTGTTCCGCGCCGAGGGCTCCTCGGTGGTCGCCACCCGCTACGTCCCAGAATACGCGCAGTTCCCGTCGGTGCTGTTCCCCCCGTCCACCGACTTCGCGCTGCTCGCGCTGGCAGGGGGCATCGCCTTCATCGGCGCGCTCTACTACTTCGTCGAGCACACGTCGCTCGGGTACGACCTCCGGACGAGTGGCGTCCAGGCGGCCGCGGCCGAGTACGGCGGTGTGAACGCGAAGCTCACGACCGTGCGGGCGATGACGTTGTCCGGCGCGCTCGGCGGTATCGGCGGCGCGGTGTGGGTGCTGATGTCCGAGGGGCGGTGGATGGCCTCGATCCCGGACCTCGGCTTCGACGGGATCACCGTCTCGATCCTGGCCGGGAACAACCCGATCGGCGTGCTGCCGGCGGCGTTCCTCTTCGGGGTCCTGAAGGGCGGCGCCTTGGAGATCGGCTTCCGGACCGACGTTCCCACGGAGCTCGTCGCCGTGCTGCGCGGGCTCATCATCCTGTTCGTCGCGATGCCGGAGTTCTTCCGGATGATCGGTCGATACACCGGCGTCGGGGGGACCGCGGGCGGCCCGGGCGGCGCGGCGTCGGCGGAGTCAGATGCCTCCGCCGGCGGCGACGGGGGTGAAGCCGATGCGTAACCCGCTCTCGCCGGCGTCGCTCCTCGAAGGCGCGAGCGAGTCGGGGTACGTCCGTTCGCTTATCGCCGGCACCGTCGGAGTGCTCGCGCTGCTCGGCGTGTCCGGGCTCGCGTTCCCCGACTCCGTGGCGGGCGACCTCGCGGGCATCGTCTTCTCGACGAGTACCGCCACGTCGACGGCGCGGCTCGCGGCGCCCATCGTGCTCGCCGGACTCGGCGGCATCTTCGCCGAGAAGTCCGGCGTCATCAACATTGGCCTAGAGGGGCTCCTCATCATCTCGGCGTTCGTGTCGGTGTACGCCGCGTCGGTCGTCGGCGTGGGCAACGCCGTCCTCGGCGTCCCGGCGCTCGCGATCGCGTTCCTCGCCGGCATCGCGGCGTCGACGTTCCTGTCGGCGGTGTTCGCGGTGGTCTGTATCGAGTTCAAGGCGGACCAGATCATCGCCGGGCTGGCCGTCTGGCTCATCGCGTTGGGGCTCGCGCCGTTCCTGTCGACCGTGTTCTTCGGCGGCGTCAACACGCCGAACCTCGGCGTGAGCGTCGGGTGGCAGTACTCGGCGACGATGGTGGTTTTCGCGACCGCCGGCTCGTGGTGGCTGTTGAACAAGACCGCGTTCGGCAAACACCTCCGCGCGGCGGGCGAGAACCCGAAGGCGCTCGACACGGTCGGCGTCTCCGTCTCGAAGGTGCGCTACGCCGGGGTGCTGCTCTCGGGCGTCCTCTCCGGAGTGGGCGGCTCGGCGCTGGCGCTGTCCATCGGGCAGTTCGTCGGCTCCGGCGAGACGATGGTCCAGGGCAAGGGGTTCATCGCCATCGTCGCGTACCTGTTCGGCAACTACAATCCGCTCGGGACGCTCGGCGCGGGCGCGCTGTTCGCCGGCCTCGACGCGATACAGATCCGGCTCCAGCAGCTCGGGTACGCGATCCCGGACACGCTGGTCCAGACCATCCCGTACGTCGTCGTGATCGTCGTCCTCACGCTGGTCGGCCGGACGCAGATCCCCGAGGCCGCGGGCGAACACTACGAGACCGAGGAGTAGCTCGCGCCCGCTGACGACCTCCCGGGTCCGGACGGTCAGTCCGACGCCTCGGTCTCCTCGGTCGGCGAGGGCAGTCGCAGGTCGGCGAACGCCTCGGTGTCGCCGATCCCCGTGACGATCTTGACCTCGTTGGTGATCGGGACGCCGACGCAGGAGAGGCGGGCGTTCGCCCCGCGGATCTGCTCGTCGGAGAGGATCGACTGCCCCGGCATCGCCACGTCGCCCTTCACCACGACCACGGCGCAGTTGGAGCAGGCGCCGCCGCGGCAGGCGTACGGCCACGACCGGCCGCCGCGCTCCGCCGCTTCCAGGATCGACTCGCCGGGCTCGACGAGGAAGCGGCCGTACTCCGGGAGATCGAGGTCGGCGTCCGCGGCCTTCTCGAAGAGGTCCTCATCGTCCAGCGACCAGCCGTGCTCGGTCAGCGCGTCGCGGTCGAGGTGATAGACGGTGGACGGCGAGCCGGTGCGGACCGGTTCGACCGACCCCTCCGCGTACCGCCGAACCACGTCGGCCGCCTCGCCGACCGGCTCGTCGCCGAGGTCGTCGAACCAATCGCGGACCGTCGCGGGCGCGAGGTTCGACTCCGCGGCGACCGCCCCGATGTCGACCCCTTCGAGCCGGGCGACCGTCGAGACGAGCCCCGGCGAGTCGAGGGCCGCGATCGTCTCCTCGACCCACTCCTCGGAGCGGTCGTACCACGAAGCGAGTTCGGCCGTGCCGATACCTCGGTCGTACGCGACGGCGGTCATCAGCGCCGCGGTCGCCTCCGCCGACCGGACCTCCGAGAGCCACGCCCGGAGCCGGTCGGCGTCGACCCGTTCGAGTTGCCCCATGTCCGTATCGTTCGTTTCGAGGCCGTTAAACGACGAGCCTGAACAGTTAGGCTCTGGACGCGCCCCGGCCATCGCGAAATTCGTCGGCGCGCGGCCGACCGAAACGGGAGCAAAGAGTTTTGCCCGGCGCACGACACGGTCCGGTAATGGATATCGACGAGTACGACGTCGTCGTGGCGGGGGCCGGGACCGCCGGCTGCTACGCCGCCGCGACGATCGCGAACGAGGGGCTCGACGTCGTCATCGTGGAGCGGAAGGACGCCGAGGAGGCCGGCCACATCGCCTGCGGCGACGCCCTGAAGGGCGCCGACGCCTTCCCCGAAGCGATCCCGAAGGACCGACTCGAACCCGCGTTCACGAACACCGGCGTCGACCACGGTCGCTTCGAGATCCCGCAGGAGGACACGGTCCTTGAGATCCCCGTCCCCGGCGAGCTCGCCGTCATCGATCGCTGGGAGTACGGCCGCCAGCTCATCTCCGGGGCCGAGGACGCGGGCGTCGACTTCCACTACGACACCGTCATCAACGACGTGAGACAGGACGAGAGCGGCCGCGTCACCGGTATCCACGCGGTGCGGAAGGGCGACCCGCGGACGTACGAGGCGGACGTCGTGATCGACGGTGCCGGGTCGCTCTCGCTGCTCCAGGACAAGGCGGACTTCGAGGGGACGACCTTCGACACGAACGTCCGGTACTCGCAGTTCTGCTCGGCGTACCGCGAGATCGTCGACGTGCCGGAGCCGGTGGAGTGGGACGACGCGCTGGTGTTCAAGGCGACCGACCGCGCGGCGGGCTACCTCTGGTACTTCCCACGGACCGCGACGGAGATCAACGCCGGCCTCGGCTTCCAGATGACGGAGAAGCCGATGAAGCTCGTCGAGTCGCTGAAGAAGGACCTCCGCGACCGCCCCGAGTTCGAGGGCGCGGAGGTCCGCGACAAACTGGGCGCCGCCCTGCCCACCCGACGCCCCTACGACTCGGCGGTCGCGCCGGGGTACATGGCGGTCGGCGACGCGGCGGGTCACGTGAACCCGACGACCGGAGGGGGAATCGCCGGCGCGGCGTACGCGGGCAAGTACGCCGGCGAGCAGGCCGTGAAGGCCGTCTCGGACGGCGACGTGAGCGAGGAGAACCTCTGGCGGTACAACACCCGCGTGATGGACCACTTCGGCGGCCGGTACGCCGGCCTCGACGTGTACAACGTCCTCGCGACTTCGGTCGACGTGGACAACCTCATGGGGCTGCTCGCGTCGCTGCCGGGCGAGAAGCTCGCGGAGGCGCTGTACGAGGGGTCGACCTCGATGTCCTTCGGGCTGAAGCTGAAGGCCGCGGTCAAGTCGTTCGGCTACTGGGGGACAATCCGGAACTTCTACCAGACGAAGTCGCTGGCGGACGAGCTGATCGGCCACTACGAGGAGTACCCGACGAGCCCCGCCGCGATGGCGAACTGGACCCGCCAGCGCGACGACATCATGGACCGCGTCTACGAGACGACCGGCGCCGACGCGAAGTACTGAGGCCGTGAGCGGCTACCGGCTCACTACCGTCGAGACGGTGCGCGAGCAGGGCTCGTGGGCGTTCACGGCTCGTGAGGGCGACGAGGACCGCGAGGTGTTCCTCGTGCCGTGCGCGGACGAGTCGGATGAGCGCGACGACGAGGACCCGCCGGTGCGCGCGTGGATCAACCGCTGTACCCACGAGAACCAGCGGCTTCACCGCGAGGCGGTGGGCGCCGTCACCCGCGGCGGCTCCGTCGTCTGTCCGAAGCACGGCTCGGCGTTCGACGCGTGCGACGGCGGCTGCGACAACGGCGAGGCGGCGGGCACGACGCTCCGATCGGTGGACGTGACCGTCCGCGACGGCGCGGTGTTCCTGACCGACGACGACCTCAGCTACCTCCGCGAGGGGTTGCCGGACGAGGACGACGACGACGGCGCGGGGCCGTCGTCGAGCTCGCACCTCACCTTCTGAACGGGGCGAGATTCGGCGGACCGGCGACGTCTACGGCTGCGCCTCCGCGACTCGCCGGATCGCGCCGGCGATCACGTCGATGCCGAGCGACAGGTCGTCCTCGACCACGTCGAAGTCGGTGGTGTGGTGCCCGCCCGGGTGGTCGGTTCCGACGCCGAGGTAGCAGGCGAGCCCGCCCTGATCTTGGACGCGGTTCATCAGGTACGTAGCGTCCTCGGAGCCGCCGAGGTCGTCGCTGTCGACGATGTTCGTGACGCCCTCGACGTCGCCCGCGGACTCCCGGACGAGGGCGGCGAGCGCGTCGTCGCTCGTCGCGCTGGGCGCCTCGCCGAGCGTCGACACCTCGACCTCGCAGTCGTGCATCGCCGCGGCGGAGTCGAGGATGCGGTCGGCGTGGTCGGACATGTACTCGGCGAGCTCCGTCGTCTGTCCGCGGAGCTCGCCCTCGATGTGCGACTCCTCAGGGATGATGTTCGTCGCGGTGCCGCCGCCGACGAGCCCAGCGTTCACGCGCGTGGGGCCGTCGGCGTGCCGCGGGATGGCGTAGAGGTTCTGGACCGCCGCCGCCATCGCCTGAACCGAGTTCCGACCCTGCTCGGGGCGCGCGCCGGCGTGCGCGGGCTCGCCGGAGAAGTCCGCGAGGAAGTGCCGCACCGCGAGGAACCCCTCGACGCCGCAGACGACCTCGCCGGACGGGTGATCGAGGCCGACGTGGACCGCGTAGAGGTAGTCGACGTCGTCGAGGTGGCCCGACTCGGCCATCGGCTTCCCGCCGGCGACCTGCTCCTCGCCCGGCTGGAAGAACACCTTGAGCGTGCCGGAGAAGTCGGAGTCGAGGACGGCGTCGAGCGCGCCGAGCCCCATCGTCGCGTGGGCGTCGTGGCCGCAGGCGTGCATGAACCCCTCGTGCTCGGAGCGGAACCCCTCGGCGGTCGGGACGTGCTCGGCCGACTCAGACTCCGTGATCGGGAGCGCGTCGATGTCGACTCGCAGGCCGATCACGGGGCCGTCGCCGCGCTCGACGACCGCGACGCAGCCGGTGTAGCCGCCCGAGAGCCGGTCGAGGATATCCGGGTCAGCGCCCGCCTCGCGCGCCTGCTCCTCCCACTCCGAAAGCTCCTCGTCGTCGGGGACGTTCAGTCGCTCGTCGGTCGCCAGCGCGTCCGGGCCGACGTGGAGCTCCGTCAGGTCCCGCTCGCGGAGGGCCTCGACGATGCGGGCGGTGGTGTAGAACTCGCGCCACGCGGGCTCGGGGTGGCGGTGGAGGTCGCGGCGGAACGCGCGGTACTCGTCGTCTTCGAGAACGCTCATACCCGTGGGTGGCCCGGGGACAGGTTAAAACGTCGGCTGCCGGAGAGCGACGGGGACCGCATCGGAGCCGACCGCGGGCGGCTCACTCCTCGGCCGTCCCCATCCGCTCAGAGTAGTCCCACGCGTGGATCCGCTCCGGTTCGATCCGGATCTCGACCTCCTCGCGCTCGGATCGCAGGAGCCGGTCGGCGGTCGGGTTGTCCGTGCCGCCGAGGTACTTCGTCAGGAGCGACCGCAGGAGCCGCTTCCCATCGTCGGGTCGGACCGTCGCCCGGCCGCGGCCGCGGACCCCCTTGTACGGCGGGTCGTTCGTCGACACGTCGAAAGAGACGCTGTCGTCGTGGTCGACGAACTCGACCAGATCGGCGTTCGCGCTCGTCGCACAGCGGATCGCGCCGGGCGGCCGCGCCGCGCCGTCGCCGTCGTCTCCACCGTCGGCGCTCCCCCCGTCCGGGTCCCACGCGAACCACAGCGAGACGATCCACGGACGGTCGCCCGGGGTACGGCAGCCGAGGCGGACCGGGACGGACGCGGCGGCGAGGAACTCGTCGACGCGGTCGCGGTCCCACGGGCCGGTCGGGTCCATACCGATCCCACGCCCGCGCCCCGCCTAACAGTTGCGGCGCCCGGACTCGATCGAGGTCGACGGCCGAACCACTCGGAGCCCGGCGGCTCCGGAACACAAGAGAATTGACGGTCCCCCCGCGAGAGGTGGTATGACCGACTACTTCGAGGTCCACGAGCGCGACGGCGCCGCCCGGCTCGGGGAGGTCCGCCTCGCCGAGCCCGTGTCCACGCCGGCGCTGGCGGACCCGTTCCTCGACGACGCCGGAAGTCTTTGGGCCGGTGACCGCGAGGTCCCAGACGGCGACGAGACCGCGCTGACGGTGCTTCCCCACAGGGCGTTCCCCGCGGGGACCCGCGACGAGGTGCGCGAGTCGTTCGCGGTCGACCACCCCGGCGTCGCGTTCCCCTCGGCCGCGGTCGTCGACAGTCGGAGCGCCCGCGACCTCGGCGCCGACGCGTACCTGCTCTCGGACGCGCAGGGGTTCGTCGGCCACGGCGAGGCGTTCCGGGACGCGATCCTCCGCGCGAAGTCGGCGCTGCCGCCGGACGCCGCGCTCGGCCTCTCCGGCGTCGCGACCCCGCGGAACGTCGCGCTCCTCGCGTACGCCGGCGCCGACCTCGTCGACGCGACGCGCGCCCGGACGAAGGGGACGCAGGGGATGTACCTCACCGCCGACGCGGAACATTTCCTCGAAGACTTGGAGGAGCTCCCCTGCGCCTGCCCGGCCTGCGCGAAACCCCGGAGCGAGTTCACCCGGGACGACTGCGCCGACCACAACGCCAACGCGCTGCGGGCCGAGCTTCGGCGGGTCCGCGAGCGGATCCGGAGCGGCCGCCTGCGCGATTACATCGAGGCGCAGGCCCGCCACGAGGGGTGGCTCACGGCCGCGTTCCGCGAGTTCGACGACCAGTGGGGGTACTTGGACGAGCGGACGCCGCTCATGCGCGACGCGGAGGTGACGGCGGCGTCGGCGGAGACGCTCGACCGCGTCGAGATCCGTCGGTTCGCCGACCGCGTCACGAGCCGCTACCGGAACCGGTTCACCGACCAGCCGCTCGTGTTGGTCCCCTGCTCGGCGACGAAGCCGTACAGCGACTCCCAGAGTCACCGCCAGTTCCACGACGCGATCAAGTGGCGCGGCCACACCGTCTCGATTACCTCCCCTATCGGCGTGGTGCCGCAGGAGCTCGAGACGACCTACCCCGCTCAACACTACGACTCGGTCGTCACGGGCGACTGGAGCGAAGACGAGATCGAGTTCGTCGCGGAGGTCCTCCGGCGGTATCTCGAACGCAACGACTACTCGCGCGTCGTCGCGCACGTCCCCGAGGACGGGTACCGCGAGATCTGCGAGCGCGTGGAGAGCGATCCCGCGATCGACGCCGACTTCGAGTACACCTGCGTCGACCACCCGACGACCGACGAGTCGCTCGGCGAACTGAACGCCGCCCTCCAGGGCGAGCCGGCGTACAGCAAGCGGGAGCGCGAGCACAACACGGTTCGCGCCATCGCCGATTACCTGCTCGGCGACGGCGCGGGCGACGACCTGTTCGGCGGTCTCGGCGCGAGCGGCGGAGGCGACCGATACGGCGGCGAGGCCGACGTCCGCACCACCGGCCGCTACCCCAAGCTCCAGGTGTGGGGCGACGAGCCCGACGCCGGCCGCGAGGGCGAGCCGGGCGAACAGCTCGCGACGATGGTCCCGCAGTACGGCACGCTCTCGTTCACCCTCGCCGGCGCGCGCCGCTGGGTCGAGAGCGACGCGCCGACGAAGCGGGTGGAGATCGATCAGTTCGTCCCGCGTGGCTCCGTGCTCGCGCCGGGCGTCGTCGACGCGGACGACGATATTCGGGTCGGCGACGAGGTCGTCATCGAGGGGCCGAAGGCGTTCGCGGTCGGCCGCGCGGCGATGTCTGGCCCAGAAATGGCGGGATCGACCCGCGGCGTCGCCGTCGAGGTGCGGCACGGAGAGGAGAAGTAACTGGACGGCTCCGGTGGACTCCTCGGCGGACGATCGCCTTCAGTTGTCGCGCCGGACCCGGAGCCCGTTTCGATGTCGGCCCGCTACGACTCGGGAGCGCTCCGCGAGAAGCCCCCCGAACTATCGGCGTTGCGAGCGCTTCACTCGTCGGCCTCGGATCCCTCCGCGCCGCCGAGTTCGGACAGTTCGGTTTCCAATTCCTCGGAGTCTTCGAGGAGCAACCCCGTCCCGCCCGCGGCGATCATACCGACGCCGATCGCACGGAGCTGCCGGAGGTACGCCGGCTTCGCTTCGAGCTCCGACGCGTTGTCGAAGTTCTTCCCGATCATCTTTTTGCTGAGCCTGACGCTCGCCCGCGGGAAGAGCGCGGTGACGACCCCTTGGACGAGTATCATTGCGGACCCGAATAGACGGCCTTTCTCACAGCCTTTCATACACGGTAGTACGTCTCGCCGCCGGATAACTATTGCCCCTAACACGCAATACCACCCCGTCAGTTTTCTTCAGATGCGCATTTCCAGCTACTTCCTCCGTATATATTGTGGACTATTTACAACACTATGTTTATCCGTAGGGCGCCTGTATACGACCTATGACGAGAGACGCTGAGGCGGCGGACCGATGTGGTGGAACCGCCGTCGCTGCGACCGCGAAGCAGCGCCCGACAGACTCGCCGCTCGGAGCCGACACCCCGTCGCGCGTCGGGCCGTCCCCGGACGGGAGGTCGGCATGACCGCACGGAATCCGATAGCCGCTCGGACGCTCGCCGTCCGCGGGGCCGGGATGTTCCTGATCGGGGTCGCCGTCAATCTCGCTCTCGGGTGGATCGCGTTGACCGGGGGTCTCGTGGCGTCGACGGAGTTCTTCCGGTACCCCCCGATCGTCGTCTGGACGCTGTTGGGAACGATCGGTGCGGCCGTTATCTACGGGGCGCTCACGCGTTTCTCCACGACGCCGGACCGGACGTTCGTCCGCATCGCCGTCGCCGCGCTCCTCGTGTCGTTCGTCCCCGATGTCGGCCTGCTCGTCGCCGTCGAGGGCGTGACGACGAGCGAGGCCGTCGCGCTGATGGCGCTTCACGTCCCGCCGGCGATCACCGCGATGATCGCGCTCCCGAACACTCCGTTCGGGCGTTAGCCAGCTTCCGGAGTTTACACCTTCGCGAGGCCGGCCGAACCCGCACTCCTCAGTCGTCGGCGGTCGCCTCGGGTCGGTACGCCTCGCTGATCTTCTTCCACTTCCCCGACCGGAACCGGAGGTAGTTGATCGCGGCGGGGATCGTCGTCTCGGCCATGAACGCGAAGTAGAGTCCCCACAGCCCGATCGCCGGGAGCGCCACCTCGGGGACCGTGAGGCCGACGAGCGGGAGGTCGATCGCGGGTGTCGCGTCGTGTGCGCCGACGTACGCGAGCGGGATCGACACGCAGAACATCCCGAGGAACTGGCTCGCGAAGGGGATCTTCGTGTCGCCGGCGGCGTCGAGGGGGCCGGCCGCCCCGCCGGAGACGCCTTGGAAGATCACCGCGGCGCAGGCCGCGTACACGAGGTTGACGGCGATCGGTATCTCCGGGCTGTCGGGCGACTCGGCGAACAGCGAGACGATGTCGGTGGCGAAGACGGCGATCAGCACCGCGGAGACGGCGTACGTCGCCACCGAGAAGCGGATGATGTCGCGGGCGTACGCCTCTGCTTCGTCCGGGCGCTCGACGCCGAGCTCCTGCCCGACGAGGCTGGAGGAGGCGAGGCCGAACCCCCAGCCGGGCGTGTTCATGATCCCCCAGATGCGGCGGGCGATGACGAACGCGGCCACGGTGTTTTCCCCGAACACGTCGAGGATGGCGAGCATCGGGAACTCGGCGGCCGTCCACACGAGGTTGCGCGCCCCGACCGGGACGCCGATCTCGACGAGGTCGCGGAGCATGCCGGGGTTCAGGTACGAGCCGGTCGGGTCGATCGCGACCGGGAACTCGCCGATGAGGGGGGCGCTCCCGCGCACGAGGCCGACGGTGAAGCCGCCGACCGCGAGCACGTTCGAGAGGACGGTGCCGACCGCGGCCCCCTCGACGCCCCAGCCGAACCCGAAGATGAACAGCGCGCTGAGGGCGATGTTCGCGACCGCGCCGCCGGCCCGGACCTGCATCGCGGTGTAGGCGTCGTCGCAGCCGACGAGGATGCGGCTCCCGACGAGGTTGAGCGCGGCGAACGGGACGCCGAGGCCGACGACGCGGAGGTAGTCCGCGCCGTAGGCTATCGCCGCCTCGTTGCTGCTCAACACGTTGATGAGCGCGGGGGCGAACAGCCAGAACGCCGCGCTGACCGGCAGCGTGATCGCCACCGCGAGGAGGACGCTGGAGCGCACCGCGTCCCCCAGTTCGCCGAACGCCTCGGCGCTGTACCGCTGGGAGACCAAGGCGATCGTGCCGCCGGCGACGCCGCCGCCGAACGCGAACGCGAGCCCCCAGTAGGGCCCCGCGAAGCCGACGCCGGCGACGGCGCTCGTGCCGACCGCGACGCCGACCATCGCGACGTCGACCGCGTTCTTCGACATCCGGGCGATCCCGGTGACGATCCGGGGCCACGCGAGGTCGGTGGTCCGCACCACGCGGTGACGGTCGATCAGCCCGGCCCTCGCGAGGGCGAAGCCGATGTAGAGGATCAGCGCGCGGAAGGGGTTCGGCAGCCGAGAGATCAGCTCGCGGAGGGAGTTCGGAAGGCGAGACACGGCAGATGCCCGCCTTTTCCGCTGGCGGCTAAAGGAGTTTCGTCACGCGGCAGGCGGTTCCGGATCGAGCGGGGGTCGCGGGCCGAGCCGTCGCCCGATCAGGCGCCCGAGACGAGGTAGACGGCCGCGGCGGCGAAGACGATCCCGAGCCCCTTCCGAGCCGTGAACGACTCACCGAGGAAGAGGAAGCCGATCACCGACGAGAAGACGAGGAACATCGCGAAGATGGGCGTCACGACGCTCACCGGACCCGCGGAGAGCGAACGGTACAGTGCGAGGATCCCGATACCGAGGAACACGCCCGCGGCGAGCACGTGCGCCAGCTTCGGCGAGGCGAGGTGGCCGGTGAACTCCTGTCCGGTGTACGCGATCACGCCGAGCGCCATGGCGACGAGCAGCGTGTTCGAGACGACGACGGCGACGTCGCTCGGGATCGCGTTCGGACCGGTCGTGGCGACGCGCATCAGCGGCGAGACGAGCGCGTACGCACCCATGGCGAGCAGCGCGTACGGGAGGTAGGTCGTGGCCGTAGCGTCCATACCACGGGGTCACCGCCCGGAGGCAAGTGCCTATCGACCCGCGTTCGGCGGCGGCCCCAGCGGGGCCGACTCGTCGGCCGACCGCGAGTCGTCGGGAACGTCGCCTTCGCGGTCGGCGTCCGAACCGCCCCGGTCGTGAACCGGGACGCAGACCGTCACCGCCGTCCCCCTCGGCTCGCGCTCCGCGAACGATATCCGGCCGCCGAGGTGGTCGACGCCCCACTTGACGATCCACAGGCCGATCCCGCTCCCGTGGCGCAGCGGCGTCTCGGTGCCGCGGTCCAACACGTCGTACTCCGCGGGGTCGATGCCGGGACCGTCGTCCGCGACGGTGACCTCGACCCAGCCGTCCTCGACGAGGGCGTCGATCCGGGCCCACGGCTCGTCCGCGTCGTTGTGTCGGACCGCGTTCGAACAGAGGTTCTCCAAGACGACCCGCAGCACCACCGACACCGAGACGGACGGCACCGTTCCGACCTCGATCCGCGCGTCGGGATCGATCTCCCGCGCGTCGGCGACGGCCTCGTCGACCACGTCCGGTAGCGGCGCCGACCCGGACTCCTCGGTCGGGGCGAACAGCTCGCCGGCGGTCCGGGTGCGCTCGCTGAGTTCGAGCATCCGCCCGGCGCTCTCCTCGATGACCGAGAGCGCGCGTTCGTCCGTCGGGTCGGTCCGGAGCCGCGCGGCGTACCCCTGAATGAGGTTGGTCTCCGTCCGCACGTCGTGACGGAACACGCGGTTGAGCACGTTGAGCCGCTGCTGTTGGCCGAGGTACGCGCCGACGTCGTGGAAGGTTATCACTCGGGCGGTGGTGCGGTCGTGGTCGTCGGTCACGTCCCTGACAGTCGCCTCGTACGGTCGCCGCCCGTCGCGGCCGACGATCGGGACCGCTCGCGGCGCGTCACCCTCGGCGCCGTCTGGCTCGCTGACCGTCTCGTACTTCGGGACGACCGCGTCGGCGGGCTCGCCGATCGCCGCGCGCCGGTCGACGCCGAACGTCTCGGCCGCGCTTTCGTTCAGGTCGACGACGAGCCCCTCGGTGCCGACGACGAAGACGGGGTCGTGGAGCTGCTCGAAGACGAGCTGGCGCGCGCGGCGGCGCGGCGCGGGCGCGAGCGTCAGCAGTCGGAACCGCGACAGCGCGAGGAGGTATGCCACCCCCGAGACCACGAACACCAGCGGGGTCGGATCGAGCCCCGAGATCGGAATCGCGCCGGAGAGGTAGGCGACGCTCCCGGCCCACGGCGCCGCGGTCCCGACGAGCAGCGCCGCGCTCTGCCCGCGGAACGGGCGCGCGTCGTCGCGGATCAGCTGGATAAGTGGGACCGAACCGACGGCGCCGAGGAGGTAGGTGTACCCCGCGATGACGTAGTACAGCGGACCGGGGACGACGTCGAGGAACGTTCCGACCGCGGTCTCGCGCACGAATCGACCGACCGTGAGGAGGTTCCCCGGGTCGTCCGCGGCGGCGACCGCGACGGTGGCGACGGGCACGACCGACACCAGCGCAACGGAGAACGGCGTCACGTAGCGGTCGTAGCCGGTGTACGCCAGCGCGAAGAAGAGCCAGCCGACCGGGATGGCCACGACGCCGACCCACTGGACGTCGTACCACAGCGCCTTCGCCGGCAGCGTGGTCGCCTCCAGTTCGAAGACGAGGAACGTCGCCCACCAGACCTGCCCGGCGAGCAACACCGCGAGCCACGTCGCGCCCGGCTCCGGTCGCTCCCGCCACGCGAGGATCGCCGCCGCCAGACCGACCGTCACGGCGACGAGGAGAGCGACGGAGAGCGGGCTCAACGCGGCCATGCCGTTTTTTACACAGATCGGATTTATAACTCATCGGGTCTGTTCACCTGATTGAAAATTCCGGCGTCACCCGGCCGAACCTACCGGTGGGCGCCGCCTCACCCGCCGAGCGCGAGGAGCGCGACGCCGGCGACGAACGCGCGGTGAACAGCGCGCCCGCGTCGAACGCGGCGACCCGTCCGAGGGACCCCGTGGCGGGGGTGGTTGCGCGCGGACGAGACTGCGCTGCCGTGCCGTCTGGCGTCGACGGCCTGATCGGTTCGTTTGCCATGGAGACGTCCGCCGCAGGTCGGCGACGGACGTGCGTCGTGGGGTATCGATCTACACTTACCCACGCCGTGAGGCGTTAACAAAACGCGAGCGCTCGCGGTATCAGCGGGCTCGGTCGAACGACGCGGGCACCTTCGGGGTTCAGTACGCTTTTGACACGAGCGGCCGATAACTCGCGTATGGACGGAACCTTCGATCACGTGATGATCCGCGTCGAGGACTTAGAGGAGAGCCTCGACTGGTACCAGACCCACCTGAACTACGAGGAGAAGGGCCGCTGGGAGGCCGACACCTTCACCAACGTCTTGCTCGGTCCCGAGGACGTTCACGAGGACGGCGCGCTCCTCGAACTCACGTACAACCACGACGGCCGGAGCTACGAGCTCGGCGACGCGTGGGGTCACATCGCGGTTCGCGTCCCCGAGGACGCGCTCCAGGAGTCGTACGACCAGCTGATGTCGGGGGGCGTCGACGACTACCGCGACCCCGAGTCCTGCGGGAACCGCTACGCGTTCGTGAAGGACCCGGACGGCCACGAGATCGAGATCGTCAAGCGCGACCACGGCGCGAAGTGGAGCATCGACCACACGATGGTCCGCGTCGAGGACGCCGACGAGGCGCTCGGCTACTGGACCCGCAAGTTCGAGTACACCGAGTACCCCGGCCGCTGGGAGGCCGACACCTTCTCGAACTACTTCGTGGCGCCCGAGGACGCGCCGGAGGAGGCGATGAAGCTCGAACTCACCTACAACTACGACGGCCGGGAGTACACGATGGGCGACGCGTGGGGCCACGTCGCGGTCCGCGTCGACGACCTCGACGACGCGTGGGACGCGCTGATGACCCGCGAGGCCCCTGACTACCGCGACCCCGCCTCCTGTGACCACAACTACGCGTTCACGAAGGACCAGGACGGCCACGAGGTCGAACTGGTCACGCGGGACTGAGTCCGCCGCCGTCCGACTCCGTTTCTCCTCCGCGGTCGCCGTCAGTCTGCCGACTCGACCCCGGTGATCTCGAAGCGCGCCCCCCCGGCCTCGCTCTCGACGGCCCGCACCGACCAGCCGTGCGCGTCGGCCACCTGCTCGACGATCCGCAACCCGAATCCGGTCCCCGACTGCGATGTGGAGTAGCCGGCGTCGAACACCGTCCCGCGCAGGTCCGGGTCGATCCCCGAGCCGTCGTCGGCCACGTAGAAACCGTCCGGCAGCGATCCGACCGTGACGGTCAGGTCCTCGCCGCCGTGTTCTATCGCGTTCCGGATCAGGTTCTCTAACAGCTGTTTGAGTCGCCCCTCGTCCGCGACCACCGTCCCCTCGACTTCGGTGCGCAGCGTCGCGTCGCTGGTGTCGACGGTCCGCCAGCAGGCGCCGACGACCCGTGCGATGTCGACCGGCTCGGCGTCGGTCACAGGGTCGCCCTCGCGCGCGAGCGTGAGGAGGTCGTCGATCAGCGCGGTCATCCGGTCGTGGGCGCGCTCGACCGCCGCCAGGTGTTCGCTGTCACACTCCTCGCGCGCGAGTTCGGTCCGGCCCCGCGCGACTTCGAGCGGGTTCCGGAGGTCGTGTGACACGACGCCGGCGAACTCCTCTAGTCGGTCGTTCTGCCGCTCCAACTCCGCAGTCCGATCCGCGAGGCGACGGGTGCGCGCCTCAGCCTGGAACGCCGTCTCGGCCGCGGTCGCCAGGATTCCGGCGAGGTACTCGTCGACGCTGCCGAGCATGCCCGGCTCCGTCTCGCCGATCGATATCGTCCCGAACTCGCCGATCGGAACGATGAGCAGGCTCCGGAGCGGCGTGTCGACGTCGAGCGCGTCGGTCGTCCGGATGTCGTCGAACTTCCGGAGCTCGCCCGCCTCGAACGCCGCCCAGTTGAGGCTCCCGCCGTCCGGCGTGAACGTCTCCCGCTCGGGCAACACCTCCGTCGCGCGGTCGGAGACGGCGACCGGGACCAGCCCGCCGGCCGCCTCGTCGTAGAGCCGGACGGTAACGATCGAGAACTCCAGGACGTCGGTGGCGGCCGCGACGGCCTGCTCGGCGATCGCTTCCCGCGACTCCGCGCGGACGAGCGTCCGCGTGGCGCCGTGGAGCCGCTCGACGCGGCTCTCGCGCTCGATCCGGTCGAGCGCCGCTTCGAGGTGGTCGGTGAGGATCTCCGCCACGAGGACGTCGGTGTCGGTGAACTCGTGCGGGTCCGGGGAGGAGACGACGAACAGCCCGTGGTCGCCGATCGGGCCCAACACGAGGCTCTCCGCCGGCGAGGGCTCGTCCAACCGATCGGACGACGAGAGCTCGTCGATGACGACCGACCCCTCGCCGCGGAAGGCGCCCCACGCCAGCGCCGCGCGCGATCCTGCCGGCGCGTCGCGGTCGTACGACGGCTGCTCCTCGAACAGCATCGGCACAGAGTCGCCGAGCGCGGCCGGCTGGAGGCTCTCGCCGTCCTCCGAGAGCAGGTGGATCCCGCTCAACCCGGCGTCGATCAGGTCGTCGACCGCCTCGACCGCCAGCTCGGCCGCCTCGTCGGTGGTTCGCGTGTAGTTGAGCTCCCGCGTCCACTCCCGGAGGCTCGCGAGCGTCCGCTCGCGCTCCTTCCGCTCGGAGATGTCGCGCGTGGTGACGACGTACCCCTCGATGCCGTCCGTCTCGATCCGGTCGCTGCCGACGGACTCGAGCCAGCGGTAGCCGCCGTCGGTCGTTCGGAACCGGTACTCGGCGGTCGGGGGGTCCCCGTCGCCCTCGAGCGCGCCGAGCGCCTCACTCACGGCATCTCGATCCTCCGGGTGGATGTACTCCAGCGCCCGCTCGCCGAGGAGGTCCGACGGCGCGTAGCCGATCACGCTTTCGCCCGACGGACTCAGGTACCGGAATCGCCAGTCGCTCGACAGCACCGTGACCACGTCGCCGGCGTGTTCGATGAACGCCCGGTGTCGCTCGCGCTCGCTGTCGTCGCGGACCACGCCGACGAACCGCCGCTCGCCGTCCGCGGTGAACTCGCCGTACGAGATGGAGACGGGGACCTCGTGGCCGTCGCGGTGGAGCGCGTTGAACCGGACGTCTGACCAGTCGACGCTCCGCTCGCCGTCGGCGAGATACCGATCGACCGCCTCGAGGTGGTCGTCGCGGTGTCGTTCCGGTATCAGCGTCGTGAGCGGTTCACCCTCCAGATCGGCCGGTTCGTACCCGAACATCGGCTCGACGGCGGCGTTCGCGAACCGGATCACGCCGTCGGTGTCGACCGACAGGATCGCGTCCGACGCCCCTTTTGCGACCGCGCGGAACTGTCCGACGGCCTGCTCGGCCTCCCGCTCGGCCCGCCGCTGCTCGACGGCCTCGACGATCCGGTCCGCCAGCCGCTCGCACTGCTCCGTGTCGCCGGACTTCCGCATGTAGTCGGTGACGCCCGCGGATATCGCCTCGCTCGCGACCGCCTCGCTCCCCCCTCCGGTGAACAGGATGAAGGGAAGGTCCGGGTCGCGCTCACGGACCTCGTCGAGGAGATCGAGGCCGTCTCGACCGGACAACTCGTAGTCGGAGACGATACACTCCACGTCGCGCTCCGACAGCGTCTCGAGTCCGGCGGCCGCGTCGGGCGCCGTCTCGACCGCGATCCGGTCTCGCTCCTCCCGTAAGAACGACGCGACGACCGCACGCAGGTCCGGGTCGTCGTCGACGAGCAGGACCGGGATGCGGTCGGTCATACACTCGGATTACTTACCATTCGGGTATAACGGTTTTGCCCCGCAGGCGTCGAGCGGTCGGCTCCGTCCGAGCGGTCAGCGGTCGCCGGCCGCGATCGCCCGGGGCTCCCGAACCGGTCCGTCAGCCCGCCGCTCGCGGCTCACTCGTCTTCGGCCGGGGTCTCACCGGCGGCCGGACGGAAGGCGACCAGCCGCTCGCCGTCGGTGGCCCGCTCGCCGATATCGACCGTCACCGCGTCGCCGATCGCGACCGCCGGGGCGGCGTCGTCTCCGTCTCGCTCCGCGTCGCCGTCGCGGACCACGCCGGTGAGCCGCGTCGGGCCGAAGTCGACCACCGCGGTCGCGTACGGCGCGTCGTCGGCGAAGCGCGGCGAGGGGACGTGGACGACGCTGTACGTCTCGACGGTCCCCGTCTCGTCGAGGGGCTCCCGCGAGAGTTCGGGGGAGCCGCACTCGGGACACACCCGCCGCGGGGGAAGGGAACCGTGCCCCTCCGGGCAGACGACCGCGAACCCGTCCCCGTCTGCGAGCGCGTCGAGCCACTCGGCGTACTCTCGGTCCGTCGGCGACGAGGCGTCCGCCGCGTCCGCGCCGTCGTCGCTCATTCCGCCACCTCCAGCACGTGGACGACCGCGCTCGCGACGGTCCCGCCCGCATTGTGCGCGACGCCGACCTCGGCGTCCGGAATGTGGTCGCTGTTGGGGTGGTCGCCCCGCAGTAGGCGGGTCAGCTCCGCGATCTGCGAGCCGCCGGTCGCGCCGACCGGGTGGCCCTTCGCCTTCAGGCCGCCGGAGAGGTTCACCGGGAGGTCGCCGTCGGCGGTCGTGACGCCCTCTCGGGCCGCCGCGATCCCCTCACCCGGCTCGAACAGTCCGAGCGACTCCAGCGCCAGCACTTCGGCGATGGTGAAGCAGTCGTGGACCTCCGCGACGTCGACCGCGTCGGCACCGATGTCGGCGTCGGCGTAGGCCGCGTCGGCCGCGTCGTCCGCGGCGGGCGTCCGCGCGAGGCTGTCGCGGTCGCCGAGCGCCATCCGGTCGGTCCCCTGTCCGGTCCCCGTCACCGCGACCGGCGCGTCGAGGTCGCGCTCGGCCGCGTACTCCTCGGAGACGAGCACGAGCGCGCTCGCGCCGTCGGTGATCGGACAGGCGTCGTACAGGTGGAGCGGCTCCGCGACCGGCGGGGCGTCCATCGCCTCGTCGACGGACACCTCCTTCCGGTACTGGGCGTACTCGTTCGGCACCGCGTTGGCGTGGTTCTTCGACGCGACGTGCGCGAGGTCCTCGCGGGTCCCGCCGTAGGCGTCGAAGTACGCGTTCGCCATGAGCGCGTACGCGCCGGGGAACGTCACGCCCGACCGGACCTCGAATAGGTCGTCGGCGGCGATGGCGAGCCCCTCCGTCACCTCGTCGGTCGGGAGGTTCGTCATCCGTTCCATTCCGCCCGCGAGGACCACGTCGGCGTCGCCGGCCGCTACCGTCCGGACCGCCTCGCGGACCGCGACCCCGGCCGACGCGCAGGCCGACTCGTAGCGCGTCGCCGGGCAGCGGACCCCGGCGGCCTCGGCCATCAGCGGCGCTTGGTGGCCCTGGTGTTCGGCGAGCGAGCCCATGAAGTTCCCGTAGTTCAGCTCCTCGACGTCGGACCGAGCCACTGCGGCGTCCTCGAACGCCCGGAGCGCGGCCTCCGCGAACAGATCGCGGCCGGTCCGTTCAGGGTGGCTGCCGAAGGGTGTGAGCCCGACACCGGCGACGCGTACCTCAGACATACACGAACGATGATCGGGGATGCGGTTTAGCTCTGCCGGAAGCGGGAGTCCCGGTCGGCGGACGGCGGAGCAGCGCGTGGGCGAGGAAGAGAAAAATTGCCGGACTGCGTCGAGGGTCTGCCCGCGCTCAGCCGATGTACCGGAGGTCGTCGTCCGGCACCGCCGGCCCCTCCTGCATCTCGCGGATCTTGCCGACGACCTCCTCCATCTCCTCGGCGCGGTCCTCGAGGCTCTCGTAGTCGACGCGCAGATCGAGGACGGCTTCGAGGACCTCCAGCACGGCCCGCGCGCTCTTCGGGTCGACGAGGTAGCCGCTCGTCTCGCCCATCAGGCACGTGGCGTCGAAGCCGCGGCGACCGCCGAGCCCCAGCACGAGGCCGGAGACGCCGACGATGCCGCCGGCCGGTTCGTCCGCGCGGAACTCGACGCCTGCGTCCTCCAGGTCGGCGGTGAGGTCGCCGTCGGAGACCGCGCCGAGGACGGTGTACTCCTCGACGAGTTCGCCGGTCGGGACGCCCCCGAGGGCGAATGCGCGCTCGGCACCGAACTCCGCGGCGACGTCGAGGAACGTCGAGGTGAGCCGGTAGTGGCCCGCGTTCGACCCGGCCTGGTGGTCGCCGGTCAGCACGAGCAGGTCGGCGCCGTCCGTCTCGACGGCGTGGAACTCCGCGCAGGTCAGCTCCGCGACCCCCTCGTCGTCGACGCTCACCTGCGGGGGGAACTCCGTGGCGTACACCCGGCGGACCAACTCCCCGTCGAACTCCTCTAAGATGTGTTCGGCCGCCAGCTTCCCCACGTGGCCGACGCCCGGCAGCCCCTCGATCAACACCGGGTCGTCCAGCTCCGGCGTCGCGACCTCGTCGATCTCGATGTCCTCCATGTCCCGTCCGTCCGGGCGGCGGTCACAAGAGCGTGGCTATTCGCGCGTCGGTACCGTCCTCGCGATCGACCGAGGGGTCACTCCGTCCGTCGTCGCGCCCGCCGCCGGTACTCGCCGTACGGGTCCTCCGGCCCGAACGGGGCCGGCGCGCTGTTCTCGGTGGGACCGTCGCACTCCGGGCAGCGGTCGCCGAGCGCGTACACCGGTCGGTCGTGGACGCGCTCCCAGTTCGCGCAGACGCGGATATCTGATTTCACGGGTAGAAGGGTCGTGTTACGGGAAAACGGTCGTGTCCTCGGCCGATCGGCGCTACTCGTCGTCTTCGCGGCGCTCGCGGTGGAACTCGCCGGCGCCGCCGGCGGCCTCGATCGACTCGCGGGCGCGCTCGGCGGCGGCCTCGAGCTGCGACTCCGCCGTCTTGTAGTTCGGCGCGCGGACCTTGATCCGGTACTCGGGCGAGCCGACGTAGCCGACGTCGAGGTCGACGCCGTCCGGGATCTCGCCGTTCCCCTCGGCCGCCGCGAGGGCGTCGCGCACGTCGTCGACGCCGTCGGGGGCCGCGGACTCGAGGTCGACGTACCCGGTCACGTCGACGTACGGGACGGAGACGTTGTTGCGGGCGGCCGTGACGATCGCGTCGACGGTGTCGCCGTCGACATCGACGTCGTCGAGCGCCTCGTCGCCGCTGATCGCGGCCGCCTCGAAGGCGTCGTAGAGGCTCTCGTACTCCGCGAGGAGGGCGTTCGCGACCGTCGTGTAGCGGTCGTCGTCGACGTCCTCGCCGAGCGCGATCAGCATCCAGTTGTCGGCCTTCTGGGCGTTCTTCCAGTCTTGGATCGTCTCCTTACGCTGGTGTTCGTTGACGTCTTTGATCGAGAGGTCGATCTGGTTCGACGACTCGTCGATCTCCAACACCTTCGCCACGACCGTCTGTCCCTCGCGGACGTGGTCGCGGACGTTCTTGATCCAGCCGGAGGCGACCTCGCTGATGTGGCAGAGGCCGCGCTTCTCCTCGTACTCGTCGAGGTCGACGAACACGCCGAAGTCGGCTATCTCGTCGACTTCGCCAACCACTAGTTCGCCGGGTTCGGGCCAGCCGCTGTACTTCATGACGGAGATGCGAGGCGGTTACCGCGCCTCAACGGTTTCGACGATCTCGCCGTGAAGCTCGGCCTCACCGCCGGTCGGGGTCGCGAGGGTCGTGCCGCAGACCGCACACGACACCGTGGAGGAGGCCTTGCCGAAGACGACCTGTTCGTTCTCGCAGTCGCCGCAGGCGACGCGGTGGAAGTCTCCCGCCATGCTTACTCCTGGAACGTGAGACGGCCGGCGCGCCATCCCTCGCGCATGTGAGCCTTCCCGCAGTCGCCGCAGCGGTACTTCAGGTGGGTCTTCTTCGTCGGCTTGTCGCCACCAGGCACCTTCGAGTACCCGCCGGCGTTGCCGATGGTCGCGAGCGCGCGGCGTCGCTGCCGAGCGTCGCGTTTCATTCCGGTCGCGCGACCCGATCGAACCTTCTCCACCTCGTGCTCGTGGTGGGAGTCACAGTGGGGGCAGTACGTGTTGAAGCGGCGTGGCATTTCCATGGATATCGACCTTGAAACGCGGTTCGTCGCCGACGCTTAAAACGGGTTTGGTCTGGGGCGCCGGCGAGGCGCCGCCCCTGACCGAGCGTTCGATGCGCCGCTCAGTCCGCCCACTCTGCCACCGCGCGCACCGGCGACCCGTCGGCGCCGCGAAGGCGGAGCGGGAAGGCGTACAGCCGAAACCGCGACGGGAGGCCGTCGAGCGCGCGGAGGTTCTCGACGATCGGGAGCGAGTCGCCCAAGAGCGCGTCGTGAGCGGGGGTCCCGTCCGGCTCGTTCCGTTCGGACGACCGCGCGTCGGCCGCGCCGCTCGCCGCCGGCGTCGGATCCGGTCCGAAGGTGTCGAGGCCGACCCCGACGCCCGCGGCCCGACAGCGCTCGACGGCCGCCGCGGTGAGGTACGGGTGGTCGCGGTACCGGTCGCTCCCCCAGTGAGACGCCCAGCCGGTGCGGAGGACGAGGAGGTCGACGCCGGGGTCGAGGTCGCTCGGCTCGGGCAGCACCTCGGGCGGAATCGCCGCTCGCGGTTGCAGCGGTCGAAGGTCGACGAGGCGCGCGTCGAAGGCGAACCGACCGACCGGCTGGTCGTCGATCGCCTCCCCCTCGGGGAGCGTGTGGCGAGGCGCGTCGACGTGGGTTCCCGCGTGGGTGCCGGTCCGGAGTTCGCTCGTCGCGTACCCGTCGGCCTCGTGGGTCGCGTCGGGCGCGAGCGTCACGTCGGGGTCGCCCGGGTACGTCGGCATCCCCGTCTCGGTCGGTCGCGAGAGGTCGCGGAACACGGTCGGCGGTCGGACCGCGGCGCGGTTAAGTCGGTCGCCGTCAGTGCCCCCGACACGACGGGGTCGGCCCGCCGTCGTCCGCGGGGTTCCGCGGCCCGAACGTATTTCCTGCGCCCGCCGCTGGGTGGTTCCATGTCGGAACTGCCGCTCGACGCCTACTACGACCTGACCCAGATCGGCGAGGTCGCCGTCTCACCGGCGGGCGACCGCGTCGCCTTCACCGCGACCGAGTACGACCAGGCCGCGGACGAGGCGGTCTCCTCGCTGTTCGTCGTCCCGACCGACGGCTCCCGCGAGCCCCACCGCCTGACGAGCGCGTCGGGCGCCGCCTCGCCGACGTGGGGACCCGACGGCGACCGCCTCGCGTTCGTGGCCGCCCGCGACCGCGACGCCGAGAAGCGGGTCGGCTGGCGGGACCGCGACGATGAGGACGCGGGCGACGCGGAGGGCGACGCGAGCGAGGACGACGCGGACGACGAATCGGCCGACGGTGAGGGCGAGGACCACCTCGGCGGCGACGACGAGCCCAAGCCGCAGGTGTGGATCTTCGACCTCGCCCTCGGCGGCGACGCGCGACAGGTGACCGAGCGCGACGAGGGCGTCGCCGGGTTCGACTGGTCGCCCGACGGCGACCGACTGGTGATCGAGTCGCGCGACCCGACCGACGAGGAGTCCGAGTACCTCGACCAGGTCCGCGAGGAGGGCGGCCCGATCGAGACGACCCGCCTTCAGCACAAGGTGAACGGCGCCGGGTGGACCGACGACGTGACGCGGTACCTCTTCGTCGTCGACCTCGACGACCCCGAGACCGACCCCCGGCGGCTCGACGACGCGCACGGCGGCGGCGCGTTCGAGGACGTCGCCGGCATGGACCCGACGTGGGGGCCGGGCGACCGGATCGCGTTCACCTCCTGTCGGCTCGACCGCCCCGACGACACCACCGTCCGCGATCTCTACGCGGTGTCGGCCGACGGGGGCGACGCGGAGCGGCTCACGGGCGGCGACCTCGCCCACGGCGCGCCCGCGTGGCACCCGGACGGCGACCGGATCGCGACGACCGCGAGCGACCCGGACGACCCGCCCGCGCCGGCGGAGGTGTACCTCGTTGACGCCGCCGAGGGGGAAGGCGACGACCCGGATGCCGACGACCGCGACGCCCCGACCTCGGTCACTGCCGCTCTCGACCGGACGATCGCCCGCGGCGGCGGGGTCGAGTGGGTCGACGGGTCGATCTACACCCGAATCGCCGACGAGAGCCACACCCGGTTGGTCCGTGTCGAGACCGACGGCAGCGCGGAGCGCGTCTTCGAGGCGCAGGGCCGCGACCGGGCCATGGTCGGGTTCGACATCGCCGACTACGGGGCGACCGCGGTGACGGTCCTTTCTGAGCCGGAGTCCGGGACCGACCTGTACGCGGTCGACGTCACCGACCTCGACGCGGCCGCCGAACCCGACTCCCTTCGCCGCCTCACGAGCGTCAACGAGTCGCTGACCGACGAGTTCCCGATGCCGGAGGCCCGCCGCGTCGAGTGGGAGTCTGACGGCTGGACGCTCGACGGCGTGCTCTACCACGGCCCCGACGTGGATCCGGACGACGGCGACCACCCGCTGGTGGTGGCGATCCACGGCGGCCCGATGTCGTACGACGAGCCGGTGTTCAGCTTCGACCACGCCGCCCTGACGAGCCGAGGGTACCTCGTGTTCCGGCCGAACTACCGCGGCGGTACCTCCCGCGGCCGGGAGTTCACCGCGGAACTGAGCGGAAAGTGGGGCACCGCAGAGGTCGACGACATCGCGGCGGGCGTCGAGTCGCTCGCGGACCGCGGGTGGGTCGACCCGGACCGCGTGTTCGGCCACGGCTTCTCGTACGGCGGCATCGCGCAGGGGTTCCTCGTCACGCAGGAGCCGGAGCTGTTCACCGCCGCGGCGCCGGAGCACGGTATCTACGACCTCCGTTCGGCGTTCGGCACGGACGACACCCACGTCTGGCTGGAGGCGGAGTTCGGGCTCCCGTGGGAGGACCCCGAGGCGTACGCGTCGTCGACGGCAATGTTGGACGCCGGGAACATCGAGACCCCGCTGCTCGTGATGGCCGGCGGCGAGGACTGGCGGTGTCCGCCCTCCCAGTCGGAGCAGCTGTACGTCGCCGCCCGCAAGCAGGGGGTCGACGCGGAGCTGGTCGTCTACCCCGACGAGCACCACAACATCGGTGACCCGGACCGCGCGATCCACCGGCTAGAGAAGATTCTCGGCTGGTACGAGACGCACGACCCGGCGATCGAGGCGGCGGACTGAATCGCGGCGGCTCCCTCCGGCGGAACCGCTCTCAGTGTTCGACGAACTCGACGAGGACGCCGCCGGTGGACCGCGGGTGGCAGAACGCGACCTCGTGGCCCCACGCCCCCGGGCGCGGTTCCTCGTCGACGAGGTCGATACCGAGGTCGCGCGCGTGGTCGAGCGCCGCCGGCAGGTCGTCGACCGCGAGCGCGACGTGGTGAACTCCCGGTCCCTCGCGGTCGAGATACTCCGCGATCGTCCCGCCAGCGTCCGGTTCGAGCAGCTCGAAGTACCCACCGCCGTCGAGTTCGAGAAAGACGATCCGCATGTCGTCGAACGTCTCCTCGTGGGCGACCGGGGCGTCGAGCAGGCCGCCGAACAGGTCGGCTAAGTCGGTCGCGTCGCGGGTCGCGACGCCGACGTGGTCGAAGCGCATACGGTTCAGTTCCGGCGGCGTCGACTTATAATGACCGCGCGGTTCCCGGTCGCCCTGCCCCTATCCCAAGGTTTGGGTGCGTCCCTGCCGTACCTCGCATCATCACCCAGCCGTGAGCGACTCAGAGACAGGCGGCTCGACGGAGCAGATGACCTCGCGGAACATCCTCGGGTCGCTGCTCAAAAGCGGGCTCCACGAGATGAACCGCGAACGGTCCGGGCTCCTCCTCTCGGGACTGTCCGCCGGGCTCGACATCGGGTTCGGACCGCTGATGATGGCAGTCGTGTTGACGCTTTCTCCGGGGACCTTCGGCGATCTGACGACGGAGCTCCTGTTGGCGTCAGTCTACTCCGTCGGCTTCATGTTCGTGATACTAGGGCGCTCGGAGCTCTTCACCGAACACACGACGCTGGCGGTCATCCCGGTGATCGATCGGCAGGCCTCGGTCCGCCAGCTCGGCCGGCTCTGGGGACTGGTGTACGCGGGGAACATCGTCGGCGGGCTGCTGTTCACGCTGCTCGTGACGCTGCTAATGCCGGAACTCGGCGTCGTCGAACCGACTTCCTTCGAGACGATCGCGTTGAAGCTGGTCGACCACGACCTCCCGTGGCTGTTCGTCGGCGGCGTCTTCGCCGGGTGGCTCATGGGGCTGCTGGCGTGGCTCGTCGCGGCGGCGCAGGACACGACCGCTCGGATCCTCCTCGTGTTGATAGTCACCGGAACGATCGGTCTGCTCCACCTCCCGCACTCGATCGCGGGCAACGTCGAGGTACTGTTCGGGCTGATCGTCTCCTCGGCGATCACCCCGATGGACTACGTCGCGTTCCTCGCGCTGGCGACGGTCGGGAACGCCGTCGGCGGCGCGGTGTTCGTCGCGCTGCTGAAGTACGGTCACGTCGTCCGCGGCGCGGACTGAAAACGCCCGGACAGGGGCGACCGCGGATCGTCTCCGACCTCACCGCCCCGGCTTGTACTCCCCGAACTCGTCGCGGAGCACGTCCGATATCTCCTGGACCGTCGCGTACGCCTTCACGGCGTCGACAACGTGCGGCATCACGTTCTCCGTCCCCTGTGCGGCCTCGCGCAGTCCGGCGAGCGCCTCGTCGACCGCGTCGTCGTCGCGCTCGTCCTTGACCCCCTTCAGGCGGTCCCGCTGGTTCTGCTCCTGATCGGGGTCGACCTCTTCTAAGTCCATCTCGGGCTCCTCGTCGACCTCGAACTCGTTGACGCCGACGATGATCCGTTCGCCCTCCTCGATCTCCTGCTGGCGCTCGAAGGCCACGTCCTGAATCTGGCGCTGGACCCAGCCGCTCTCGACGGCCTCCAGCATGCCGCCGCGTCGGTCGACCTCCTCGAGGATCTCGAACGCCTCCTCCTCGATCCCGTCGGTGAGGTCCTCGACGTAGTACGAGCCGGCGAGCGGGTCGATCGTGTCGGCGGCGCCCGACTCGTGCGCGAGGATCTGCTGGGTGCGGAGCGCGGTGCGGACGGACTTCTCCGTCGGCAGCGCGAGCGCCTCGTCCTTCCCGTTCGTGTGGAGGCTCTGGGTGCCGCCGAGGACCGCGGCCAGCGCCTGATAGGAGACGCGGACGACGTTGTTCTCGATCTGCTGGGCGGTGAGCGTCGAGCCGCCGGTCTGGGTGTGGAACTTCAGCTGCTTCGACTTGGGGTTCTCCGCGCCGAACCGCTCGTCCATGATCTTCGCCCACATCCGGCGGGCGGCGCGGAACTTCGCGGCCTCCTCGAAGATGTTGTTGTGGGCGTTGAAGAAGAAGGAGAGCTGCGGGGCGAACTCGTCGACGTCGAGCCCGGCGTCGAGGGCCGCCTCGACGTACTCGATCCCGTCGCCGAGGGTGAAGGCGATCTCTTGGGCCGCGGTCGACCCCGCCTCGCGGATGTGGTACCCCGAGATGGATATCGTGTTGAACTTCGGGGTCTCCGCCGCGCAGAACTCGAAGATGTCCGTGATCAGCCGCATCGACTCCTTCGGCGGGTAGATGTAGAGGTTCCGCGCGATGTACTCCTTCATGATGTCGTTCTGGATCGTCCCGCGGAGCTGCTCGCGCGGGACGCCCTGCTTGTCCCCCATCGCGACGTACATCGCGAGCAGCACCGCGGCGGGCGCGTTGATCGTCATCGACGTGGACACTTCGTCGAGGGGGATCGAGTCGAAGACGGTCTCGAAGTCGTCAAGGGTGTCGATGGCGACGCCGGAGCGCCCGACCTCCCCCTCGGCCATCGCGGCGTCGGAGTCGTACCCCATCTGCGTCGGGAGGTCGAACGCCATCGACAGCCCCGACGAGCCCTCGTCGATGAGGTAGCGGAACCGCTCGTTCGTCTCCGCCGCGGTGCCCATCCCGGCGTACTGGCGCATCGTCCAGAGCCGCCCGCGGTGCATCGTCGAGTAGACGCCGCGGGTGTACGGCTCCTCTCCGGGGTAACCGAGGTCCTCGCGGTAGTCCAGGTCGACGTCCGCCGGCGTGTACAGCGGATCGACCTCCTGCCCGCCGGTGTCGGTGGTGAACGTCTCCTCGCGCTCGCCGAACCGGTCGACCGTCTCGCCGTAGGTGCCCGCCTCCCACGACTCCTTGCCCTCCCGGATCTCGGCGAGTTCCTCAGGGTCGTACATTACTAAATCGGTCGACCGAACGGGACTTAACAGTTTTCAGGGACGGGCGGGCGCGGGCCGCGCGACCGGCAGCGCCACGGCACCCCGTCCTCGCGGGGGCGATTTAAGTATCCCGCGTTCGACACGGCCGCATGGACGTACTCACGGACCTCGCGCGCCGCTTCCTCGCCGCGACCGCGCCGGACCACACCGCGGTCCAAGCGGAGATGGCCGACCTCGCCGACGAGTGGGGGTTCCCGATCATCGGTCCCGAGGCGGGGGCGGTCCTCCGGCTGCTCGCGCGGCTGACGGACGCCGACCGCGTCTTCGAGTTCGGCTCCGGCTTCGGCTACTCGGCAACGTGGTTCCTCCGCGGCGGCGCCGAGAGCGTGGTCTGTACCGAGTTCGACGCCGGCGAGGCCGAGCGCGGCGTCGCGTTCGCCGCCGACCACGGCTACGCCGACGGCGTCACCTTCGAGGTCGGCGACGCGATGGAGACGGTCGACCGCTACGACGGGCCCTTCGACGTGGTCCTCATCGACCACCAGAAGGGCCGGTACGCCGACGCCTACCGAACCGTCCTGCCGAAAGTCCGGTCCGGGGGCGTGATCGTCGCCGACAACATCGCCCGGGGGCCCATCGACTTCGAGACCCTCGTCGCACACTTCGAGGCGGGCGAGCCGCTGCCGGACGACGCCGTCGACGGAGCGACGCGCGGCATCGGCGAGTACGTGGGGACCGTCCGCTCCGACGACGCGGTGGAGACGGCGATCCTCCCCGTCGGCTCCGGAATCGCCGTTTCGACGGTCGTTCGATGAGATCGAACGGAACGGTCATCATATCGAGTTACATATATTACTCCGGGTGTGCGGACCGTACGGGACCGACGGGACGGCGGGGCGAACGCGCCGTCACCGGTTCGCGTACTCGTCGGCGCCGGCGCTGCTCCCCGCTGGCTCCGGTATCTCCGTTTCGGCGGTTATTCGGTGAAACCGAACGAAACGGTTATCATGTCGAATAGAAAACATCAGTCCGGATGAGCGGAGCGAACAGAGCCGACGGGACGGCCGGAGCGAAAGCGGCGTCGCCGGTCCGCGTGCTCGTCGTCGACGGGGGACTGGGATTCGCAGAGGCGGCCGCCTCGCGGCTCGAGTCGCGCGACGACCGGATCGAGGTGCGAACGGCGGTCGACGCCGACGCGGCGCTCGACGCACTGTCCGCGGCGACGTTCGACTGCGTGGTGTCCGGCTACGAACTGGCGGAGACCGACGGGGTCGACCTGCTCGAAACGGTCCGTGACAGACACGGCGACGTGCCCTTCGTCCTGTTCACCGGATCGGGGTCCGAAGCGGTCGCCAGTGAGGCGATCTCCGCCGGGGTCGACGAGTACGTCAGGCGGAGCGAGCCCGCCGACCAGTACGCGCGGCTCGCGGGCGCGGTGACCGAACTCGTCTCGGAGACGCGGGACGACCGTCGGCTCGCCACGCACTTGGAGCACACCAGCGACGCCTTCTGCGAACTCGACGCCGAGTGGCGGCTGACGTACCTCAATGGGCGGGCGGCCGAGTTCATCGAGCGCGACCCGGATGAGGTGCTCGGCGAGCGGATCTGGGACCTGTTCCCGGAGATCGTCGGCACCGACGCCGAGACGGCGCTGCGCGAGGTCGCCGAGACCGGCGAGGGGAAGCGGTTCGAATACCACGTCGACCGGCTCGGCGCGGACCTCGTGGTGAACGCGTATCCGGCCCCCGGCGGGCGGGCGCTGTACTTCCGCGACGTGACCGAGCGGCGAGAGCGGGAGCGAGAGCTCCGCGAGCTCTCCGAGCGCCTTCAGCTGGCCGTGGAAGGCGCCGACATTGGCGTCTGGGACTGGAACGTCCGGACGGACGAGGTCCGGTTCGACGAGCGGTGGGCGGCGATACTGGGGCACGAGCGCGACGAGTTGGCGTTCGAGCTCGGCACTTGGGAAGAGCGGGTTCACCCCGACGACATCGACGCCGCGTGGAGCGCCATCGAGGCTCACTTCGCCGGCGAGTCGGACCTCTACCAGTCGGACTACCGGATGCGGACGGAGTCGGGCGACTGGAAGTGGATCCGCGACCGCGGTCGTGTCGTCGAGTGGACCGACGACGGCGAGCCCCGGCGGGCCGTCGGGATCCACATCGACGTCACCGACGAGAAGGAGCGCGAACGCGACCTCGAACGGTACCGGCGGATCGTCGACGAGCTGCCCGAGTCCGTCTGTACATACGACGCGAACGGCCGGTTCGCCCTCGTCAACGACCACCTCGCCGAGGTGTACGACGCCGCTCCGGAGGGGCTCGCCGGCGAGCCGAGTCGCCTCGTTGAGCGTGTTCGAGCGGCGAGCGACGGGGACCCGTGGCGGGCGCTCGTCGAGGGTGACCGCGACTCGCTGACCGGGACGACGGAAGTCGACTTGCCGACGAAGTCGGACGCCATCGTCGACTACGACTTCAGCCGGCTGGTCATCGACGGCGAGCTCGACGGCGTCCTCGGCATCTCTCGGGACGTGACCGAGCAGCGACGGCGCCAGCGCCGGCTCGAACGCACCTCGGCGCGCCTCGAAGCGCTGTTCGAGGGGTCTCCCGACATGATCGACATCCACGACGAGGGGGGAGAGATCGTCGACGCCAACCGGGAGATGACCCGAGAGCTGGGGTACGACCGCGACGAGGTCGTCGGGATGGACGTGTGGGAGGTCGACGCGGAGCTGGAGCCCGACGAGGGGATACGGCTCTGGCATGGGTTGGAGATGGACGAGACGGTGCGGCTGGAGACGACGTTCACCCGCGCGGACGGGTCGACGTTCCCCGTCGAGGTCCACGTGCGACGCATCGACGTTCGGGGAGAAGACCGGTTCCTCGCGAGCAGCCGAGACATCTCCGAGCGGAAGGCGTACGAGCGCCGGATCGAACGGGAGAACGAGCGGCTCGACGAGTTTGCGAGCATCGTCTCACACGACCTCCGGAACCCCCTCAACGTCCTCTCGGGGTACCTGCGTCTCGCCCGCGAGACCGGGGACGACTCGTACTTCGACCGGTGCGAGCGCGCGCTCGACGAGATGGAGCGACTCATCGAGGACGTCCTGACGCTCGCCAAACAGGGCGAGGCGGTCGGCTCGTTCGAGCCCGTCCACCTGGGCGAGCTGGCCGCCCGGTACAGCGACGACGCGTTCGGGTCGGCCGAGGGCGAGGACCCCTTCGGCGGCGACGAGACGGAGGGGGAGCCTCGCGTCACGGTCGCGGTCGAGGCCGACGGCGAGATCTGCGCCGACTCCGGGCGGGTCGGCCAGCTGCTCGGGAACCTGTTCCGCAACGCCGACGAACACGGCGGGGACCGCGTCGTCGTTGGCGACCTCCCGGACGGGTTCTACGTCGCGGACGACGGCCCCGGGATCGACGCGGACCGCCGCGACGAGGTGTTCGAGAGCGGCTACACGACTTCGGAGACCGGCACCGGGTTCGGGCTCTCCATCGTCCAGCGCATCGCCGAGGCGCACGGCTGGGAGGTCGCGGTGACGGAGGGGGAACGCGGCGGCGCTCGGTTCGAGTTCACCGGCGTCGACCGGCCGGAGTCGCCCGCGGAGACCGCCGAGTCGTCGGGCTGAGCGTACGGCGCGGGAAAGAGAAGACCGCGTCGACCCGGCTAGAACGCGCCGGTGTAGACGCTGACGTCGGCGTTCAGCTCCTCGCGGAGAGCGCTGTGAACGTGGCAGATACCCTCGGCGCGCTCGGCGATGTCCGCGGCGGTCTCGTCGTCGAGGTCGGCCTCGACGTGGACGTCGAAGGCGATCGACTCGAGGTCGTCGTGGTCGTCCAGCTCGGCGCTGGCGTCGATCTGGATCTGCCCGAGCTCCTCCTCGCCGCGCTGGCTGCCGCCGACGCGGAACGCCGGGAGGTAACAGGAGGCGTACGTGGCGACGAGCGTCGCGTTCGGGTTCGGTCCCGTCTCGTCGGTCGCGTCGATCTGGAGGTCGAACTCGCCGACCTGACTCGTGCTGGCGTATCCGGACTCGGAAACTGTGGATGTCTCGATGTCTGCCATAGTCATCTCGCAGTTCGGACTCGCGGGGATAAAAGTTACCGCCATCGGCGCGCCGACACCGCCGCGACCCGTCGCCGAGGGCGGCGGACCGGCCTCAGTCGTCTTCTGACGCGTCGGACCCCAGTCCCGTCGCCCCCCGGAGGTCGGCCTCGATCGCCTCCAGCGTCCGGCCGTTCGTCTCGGGCACGACGCGGTAGGTGAAAAGCAGCGCGACGAGGCTACACGCGCCGAACAGCCAGAACGTCATCGGCGTGCCGATCCCGTCGAGCAGCACGGGGAACGAGAGCGCCACCACGAGGTTCGCGAGCCAGTTGGCGACGGTCACCAACCCCATCGCGCTCCCCCGGACGGCGAGCGGATAGATCTCGGAGATCAGCAGCCAGAACACCGGACCGAGCCCGATGGCGAAGAACGCGACGAACGAGACCAGCGTCAGCGTCGCCAGCCACCCCATTCCGCCGGTCGGGTCCGCGAACTGGAAGACGAGGCCGGCGACGGTGAGCGACCCGATCATCCCACCGGTCCCGACGAGCAGGAGGGGCCGCCGCCCGACGCGGTCGACGAGGAGGATCGCGACGACGGTCATGACGACGTTGACCGTCCCGATGGCGACCGAGGCGAGGATCGACTGCGAGCTGCCGAGCGCGGTCGACTCCAGTATCGTCGGCGCGTAGTACATCACGGCGTTGATCCCGGTGACCTGTTGGAAGACTGCGAGCCCGAGGCCGACGATCAGCGCCGGGCGCATCCACGGGCTGAGCAGGTCGCGGACCCCGTTCCCGGACTGGGCCTCGACGGTCGCTTCGATCTCCGACAGCTCCGACTCGATATCCCCGTCGCGCGTGCGACGGAGGACGGCGCGAGCCTCGTCGGTCCGGCCCCGCTCGTAGAGCCACCGCGGGCTCTCCGGCATCCGGGACATCCCCGCGGCGAGCACGAGGGCGGGGACCATCCCCGCGCCGAGCATGATCCGCCACGATCCGGAGCCGGAGAAGGCGTAGTTGACGAAGTACGACGAGAGGATCCCCACGGTGACCATCAGCTGGTTCAGCGAGGTGAGCCCACCGCGGACGGCGGGGGGCGCAATCTCGGAGATGTACAGCGGGCCGACGATCGACGCGAACCCGATGGCGATCCCGTCGATCATCCGCCCCGCGACGAGCACCTCGACGGTGGGCGCGACCGCCATGAGGAACGAGCCGAGGAAGAATACCCCGGCCGACAGCAGGATAAAACGCTTGCGGCCGATCCGGTCGGACAGCTGCCCGCCGACGGCCGCGCCGGCCGCCGCGCCGACCATCGCGCCGCTGACCACGATCCCCTCCACCAAGGGACTCAGCTCAAAGGCGGTGTCGATGAAGAGGATGGCTCCGGAGATGATCCCCGTGTCGAACCCGAACAGGAGTCCGTTGAGCGCCGCGAGCGCGGAGACGATGTACACGAACCGTCCCCCGTCTCCGCGTATCGCGGCCCGCATATCGGCGGTTGACATGGTGTACCGATCCGGCGCTAATCATCTTTTATTTAGAAGACTTCTGATTTATTATTAATTTACGTATATCCAATATATTTCTGTCAGCGGAGCGCGACGAAATCTACCACTGGGACGGCTTATATTTATTCGAATCCGAATAGTATCTTATTACCGGTCCGCCCGGCAGTCGGGACTCGACGCGTGACAGTGGTACGCCGAACGCGGGCTCGAAACGGTGCCTCGCGCGCCCCTCGCGCTCCGCGGACGCGTCGTCGTTTCGCGAAAAGAGCCCGGTCGGAGCCCCGTCGCCGTGGGCACGGGACGCCCCTCGCGCTACTCCAGCGTGTACGTCTCGTCGCCGTCCAGGACGACGGGCTCGGCGGCGGCCCCCGCCGCCTTCACCTCGCTGACGAACTCCTGCGTCTCGATCTCGATCGGGCCGAACGAGTCGTAGTGTATCGGGAAGACGACGTCGGCGCCGACCCAGTCGGCGGCGATTCCCGCGCCGGCGGGCCCCATGGTGAAGTGGTCGCCGGCGGGTAAGGCGGCGGCGTCCGGCTCGAGGTACGGCGCGATCACGTCGACCATCTCGGACATCAGGCCCGTGTCGCCGGCGTGATAGAAGGTGGTACAGTCCGGGTCGGACTCCTGGGTCGGCTTCTTGTCGCCCACGACGAAGCCGGTCGGCATGCCGCCGGCGTAGTCCGGGTCGTTCTCGATGCCGTTCGAGTGGTCCGCCCGGACCATCGTCACCCACGCGTCGCCGCACTCGACGGTGCCGCCGATGTTCATCCCCCCGGCCGGCACGGTGTTCTCGAGGCCGAAGTTCTCTTGGACGTAGGCGGTCAGCTCCGGGGTGGCGACCACGGTGGCGTCCTCGAACTCGGCCGCGTCGGCGATGTGGTCCGCGTGGCCGTGGGTCAAGAGCAGGTAATCGGGGTCGAGGTCCGCGGGATCGACGTCGGTCTTCGGGTTGTCGAAGAACGGGTCGATGAGCAGCTCCGTGTCGTCGACGACGACGTGCCACGTGGAGTGGCCGTGCCAGGTGAGTTCCATGGTCCGTTCGATGCGTCTCGGCGAACGGTAATAAAACTCGACGCTGCGGATCCCAATCGGCGCGCGATAGAGAGCGGGGCCACGGCGAACCGGTCCGCACCGCGACCGGCGGTGTCTGTTCGTCTCGTTTCCGCCGTTTTTCGGCAGAGCGATCAGTTCGAGCGGCGGCCTGCGCAATATCTTCCCGCGAATACAGCCTTAACAATCGGATCGTCCTACGACGCCCGTGACAGTGGAGCCTCGACATGGCGGGTGAGCCGACCGACGAACGCGTCGAGGACGGCTCGAATGACGACCGATATCGTCACCTCATCGAACACGTTCAGGACGCGGTCGTTGAGTTCACGCTCGCCGACGGAGAGCCAACGGTCAGCGACGTCAATCGGGCGTTCGTCGACGTCTTCGGCTACGAGGCCGACGACATTCGCGGCGAGTCGCTCAACGAGTGGGTCGTCCCCGACTGGAAGCTCGCGGAGGCGAGGGAGTTGGACACGAACACCGCCTCCGGCGCGATCAACTACCAGCAGGTGACCCGTGAGACCGCGACCGGCCTCCGCGAGTTCCTCTACCGGGGGATCCCGTACGCGACCGGCGATGCGGACGACGACACCCCCGACGGCGGCTTCGCGGTCTACACCGACCTCACGGAGGTGTCCAGAAACGAGCGGCGGCTGGGGGTGTTGAACCGGATCCTCCGGCACAACCTCCGTAACAACGCAAACGTCGTCGCCGGCCACACGACGCGGTTGCTGGCCCAACTGGAGGATCGACGCGGCGAGACGGTCGACGTGGCGGCCACGATCGAGCGCGCCGCCCACGAGCTCGAACAGCTGGCCGACGAGGCCAACCACATCCGTCAGGTCCTCGAACATCCGACCGACGAGGTGGCCGATATCGACCCCGAACCGACGGTGCGCGCCGTCGTCGACGACCACCGAGAGCGGACGCCGAGCGCCGACATCGAGATCGAGACCGGCGAGACGGGTCGGGTGATGGCCGACAGCCGGCTCCGGTACGCGGTCGACAGCCTCGTCGACAACGCGATCGAGCACAATCCGAGCCCGGAGCCCCGGGTCCGTCTCCGGATAACGAGCGCGGAGGGCCTCTCGGGCGCGGCGTCCGGGGAGTGGGTCGTGATCCACGTTGAGGACGACGGCCCCCAGATCCCGGCCGACGAGCGGGACGTGATCCGCGACGGATCGGCGATAACGCCGACGCACCACGGAAGCGGGCTCGGGCTCTGGCTCGCTGAGCTGACCGTCGAGACGTTCGGCGGAGAGCTCTCGTTCGGCGCGAGCGACCTCGGCGGGAACGACGTGTCGATCCGGCTCCGCCGGCGGTGAGGAGAGGAGTTAACACGCCTCCGCGCGAACCGACTGTCGATGCCCTCCAAGCGGACCGACGCCCCGCCGCCGACCGACCGGTGTCACGAGTGTGCTCAGGCGGTTCCGGCCGGGGCGAGCTTCTGCCCCGACTGCGGCGCCGACCTCGACGGCCCCGCCGCGTACTGCGCCGAGTGCGGCGAGGCGTTCGACGAGGACGACCGGTTCTGCTCGAACTGCGGCGCGTCGCGGTCGGGCGACGGGTCCGCCCCGGCCGCGTCAGAGAGCCGGACCGACGCGGCCGAGCGCCCGAGCGATGCGGAACGCGCCTCTCGATCGGAGCCGTCCCCAGGCGAGAGCGAGCGCGCCTTCAGGCGCCGCGTTCAGGACCACCTCGACGCCGGGTGGGACGTGGAGCGGGACGACGGCGACCGCGTCGTCCTCGTCGACAGGGGAATCGGCTCCGTCGGCGTCCACATCCTCCTGTTCATCTTCACCAGCGGCATCGGCAACCTGCTGTACGGCTGGTGGCACTACTCCAAGCTGGCCGAACGGCGCCGACTCGTCCGCGGCGACGAGACGACCGCGCGCGCCCCGTCGAGCGTCGACGGTGGCGGCGGTCGGTTCGAGACCGCCTCCGCGTACGTCCTGACCGCGCTGCTGCTGCTGATCGGCGGCTGGATCGCGTTCCTCTCGGTCGTGTCTGGCTCCCCGCCGGCCGCGCTGATCGGCCTCGCGTTCGCGGGGCTCGGCCTCGGCGTCGCTCCGCCAGTCCGCCGACGGCTCGACCGCCGCCACGGGATCACGCGGTTCGGTCGGCAGCGGACGGTCGACCACCGGATCGTCCGACCGCCCGAGTCCGTCGACGATCCCTGCGTGGTCTGCGGCCAAGAGTTCGACCGCGGACTCGTCAGGCGGCGCCGCGACGAGACGCTCGTCGCCGGCGTCCCCGTCCGCACCCACTCGGTCCGCCACAACCACTACTGCGTCGACTGCGCGCGCTCGGAGGTGTTCGGCGACCGCGTCGACTCGCCGTCGCTCGGCGGCCTCGCCGACGAGAGGGTCGCGGTCGACGACGAGGCCGCGGACGGCGGCGCGGGCCGTCCCGCGGACGACGCCGTGGGCGACGGTTCGAGCGCGGAGTCAGCGACTGACTCGGTCCGCGAGTCGGCTGACTCCGCCGAGTGAGTCGGGGCCTCTCCGCCGCGGTCGTCGCTTCCTTCGATGGGTCGTCGCTTGCCCCTCCGCGAACGCTTTTCGGGCGGCCGCCCGTTCGGCCTCGTATGTACCACGTACGGTTCCGCGATCCGGCCGGATCGATCCGCGACGGCGAGTACGACCCGGCGACCGACACGGTCGCCTTCGGCGGCGAGGCGTACGCGCTCTCGGACCCCGCGATCGACGTGCTCGCGCCGAGCGAGCCCTCGAAGATCGTCTGTATCGGCCGCAACTACGCCGACCACGCGGAAGAGCTCGGGAACGACGTGCCCGACCGCCCGCTGCTCTTCCTCAAGCCGCCGAACGCGGTGGCGAGCCACGGCGACACCGTGACCGTCCCGGCCGGCAAAGACCGGATCGACTGGGAGGCGGAGTTCGCGGTCGTGATCGGCGAGCAGTGTAAGGCGGTCGACGCCGCCGACGCGATGGACGTCGTCGCCGGGTTCACCTGTATGAACGACGTGTCGAACCGCGACGACCAGAACCGCGAGCAGAACTGGGTGCGCGGGAAGGCGTTCGACGGCGCCGCGCCGCTCGGCCCGGTCCTCGCGACGCCCGACGAGGTTCCCGCCGACGCGAGCGTCGAGCTCCGCGTCAACGGCGAGACGAAGCAGTCGAGCGACCGCGAGCACATGATCTTCGACGTGCCGACGCTGATCGAGGAGATCACGACGTACCTCACGCTCGAGCCCGGCGACGTCATCGCCACTGGCACGCCGGAGGGGGTCGGCGCCCTCTCTGACGGGGACACGGTGGAGATCGAGATCGAGGGCGTCGGCACGCTCGAACACGACGTTCGCGTCCCCTGAGCGCCCGGGCCGACCGACCTGTCCGGCCGTTCCTGTAGCTCGGTACCACACCTCGTTTCCGGTGAACGCTTATATGCCAGCCCCCGGAGTCGGAGGTATGGAGACCAGTTCGTTCGTCGCCGAACCTTGACGGCACCGTCGCGGCGCGATCCGACGCCGGCCGACCCCGTCGGACGCGGGACAACCGGTCCGAATCGGATCGACCGATCGGACGCGCCGCCGAGACCGCACGCGGAGCGGAGACGCTCCCCTCCCCGGGCCGACGCGAGCGCCCGACCGAATGTCACGAGACGACGACGCGACGAACGAACGCGACGCATCGAGCGAGTCAGACGCACGCGAGACCGCGACCCCGCACGCCGACGCGACCAGGGCCGTGGTCGCGGCGCGGTCCGACGACGGCCCGCCGGACACGGCGGAGATCCGCGAGCTGGCCGCCGCGGCCGGCTACGCGGTGGTCGGCGAGGTCACCCAGCGGCGGCGCGAGGACCCGACCTACGACCTCGGACGCGGGAAGGCCGAGGAGCTGATGCGGCTCGCGGCCGACGCCGACGCCGAGGCCGTCATCTACGACGGCAGCCTGTCGCCGGGACAGACGTTCTCACTCGGCGACCTGCTGCCGACCGGGACCGCGGTCGTCGACCGCCCGCGATTGGCCTTGGAGCTGTTCGCCGACGCCGCCGACTCGCGGGCCGCCGACCGACAGCTGGAGCTGGCGCGGCTCCGCTACGAGCTGCCGAGACTCCGGGAAGCGGTCGCCCGCGACGCGAGCGAGGACGTGCGCCTCCGGCCGGAGGGCGACAGCCGCGTCCTCGACGTCGAGAAGCGGATCGAGTCGGCCGAGCGCGCGCTCGACGAGATCGCCGACGACCGCGCGGCGCGCAGGGCGGAGCGCCGCGACGCCGGGTTCGACCTGATCGCCCTCGCGGGCTACACCAACGCCGGGAAGTCGACGCTGGCGCGGCGGCTCGCGGACGAGGTCGACGACCCCGATTTCGGTGCCGGGGCCTCGGATCGGCCCGCAGCGCGCGCCGACACAGCCGCGGGGGACCCGGCGGACGACGCCGGTGCGCTCGCGGTCGCCGACCGCCCGTTCGAGACGCTCTCGACGACCACGCGCCGCGCGACCGTCGCCGGACGGCGCACCCTGCTCACGGACACCGTCGGGTTCCTCGACGGGCTGCCGCACGAGGCGGTGCGCTCGTTCCGCGCCACCATCGACGCGGTCCGGGCCGCCGACTGCGCGCTGCTCGTCGCGGACGCGAGCGACGACCCCGCGGCCCTCCGTCGGAAGCTCAGCGCGTCGCTGTCGGCGATCGAAGCGACCGACGGCCCGGTCGTCCCCGTCCTGTCGAAGGTCGACGAGGTCGATGCCGACGGGCTCGCGTCCGCCGTCGAGGCGTACGAAACCGTCGTCGCCGAACTCGGCCCGCGGGACGCGCCCGTCGCCGACGCGGTCCGGTCGCCGGTTCCGGTGAGCGTCCGGGACGAGTCGGGGCTCGGCGACCTCGCGGACGCGGTGGCGGACGCGCTGCCGACGGCGACGGCGACCGTCGAGGTCCAGAACGGCGGGGACGCGCAGGCCGCGCTCTCGTGGGCGTACGACCGAGCGGTGGTCGCGGGCGTCGAGTACGGCGGCGAGACGATGGCCGTCGACCTGGCGGGACGGCCCGACGTCGTCGCCGAGGCAGAGCGGCGGCTGCGCGGCGCGGGTTCGCCCCCGTGAGCGCTCCCGACACCGACCCGGGAGCGCCGTGACCGGCGTCCGTCAAGACCACCCTTAAGCCCGACCGCCCCCGACCTCCGGGCATGCGACCACGGGATCTCTCCGATCACTCGCCGTACGTGCCCGGGCGGGGCGTCGAGGAGGTCGCCCGCGAGCGCGGGATCGACCCCGACGACCTCATCAAGCTCTCCTCGAACGAGAACCCGCACGGCCCGAGCCCGGCGGCCGTCGAGGCCATTCGCGACCACGCCGACCGCGTGAACCAGTACCCGAAGTCCTCGCACACGGACCTCACCGCGAAGATCGCCGAGAAGTGGGGCGTCGACGACGAGCAGGTGTGGGTCTCGCCCGGCGCCGACGGCTCGATCGACTACCTCTCTCGGGCCGCGCTGGAGCCGGGCGACGAGGTGTTAGTGCCGAGCCCCGGCTTCGCGTACTACGCGATGTCCTCGCGGTACCACCACGGCGAGGTGACCGAGTACGAGCTCTCGACCGCCGACGGCTTCGCGCAGGACGCGGAGACGGTGCTGTCCGCCTACGGGGGCGAGCGCATCGTCTACGTCACCTCGCCGCACAACCCCTCTGGCTCGACGATGCCGCTCGACGAGGTCGAAGCGATCGCGGACGCGACCGCGCCGGAGACGCTGGTCGTCGTCGACGAGGCGTACGGGGAGTTCTCGGACGTCGACAGCGCGATCCCGCTCGCCGACGAGCGCGACGACGTGGCGGTCCTTCGCACCTTCTCGAAGGCGTACGGGCTCGCCGGGCTCCGGATCGGATACAGCGTCGTCCCCGAGGCGTGGGGCGAGGCGTACGCCCGCGTCAACACGCCGTTCGCGGCCAACGAGCTCGCCTGCCGGGCCGCCCTCGCCGCGCTCGACGACGAGGGGCACGTCGAGCAGTCGGTCGAGTCCGCCCGCTGGGCCCGCGAGTACATCGCGGACGAGCTCGACGCGCCCACCGTCGACTCCGCGGGGAACTTCGTCCTCGCCGCGGTGGGCGACGGCGAGCGCGTCGCGGAGGCGGCTCAAGAGCGCGGCGTGATCATCCGCGACTGTACCTCGTTCGGGCTCCCCGAGCACGTCCGTATCTCGACGGGGACCCGCGAGGAGACCCGCGAGGCGGTCGAACTGCTCAACGAGACGCTGGCCGACCTCGACCTCGGTGTTCGGGCGTGACGGCGGGGGCCGACGACGCCGACGCCAGCCCTGACCGCGACCGCGCCGACCGCGTCGCCGTCACGGGCACGCCCGGAACCGGGAAGACGACCGCGACGGCGCTGCTCGAAGGGGAGTACGACGTGATCCACCTCAACGACCGGATCAAGTCCGACGACGACCTCTGGACCGAGCGCGACGACGAGCGCGACACGCTCGTCGCCGACCTCGACGCGGTCCGCGAGGACCTCGGCGGCTGGTCCGGGGTCCTCGACTCGCACCTCGCGCACCGGTTCGCTGTCGACCGCGTCGTCGTGTTGCGCTGTCACCCCGAAACGGTCGAGTCCCGACTCGAGGCGCGCGGCGAGACGGCCGAGACGGCGGCCGAGAACGCCGAGAGCGAGGCGCTCGACGTGATCCTCTCGGAGGCGGTGGCCGAACACGGCGCGGAGAACGTCTACGAGGTGGACGCCACCGACCGCAACCCCGAGGCGGTCGCCGATGCGATCCGGGCAGCGATCGAGGGGGAGCGCGAGCCGAGCGCCGGCACCGTGGACTTCATCGATTATATATGAGCCGGCCGCGAGCGTCGAGACGGTAGATGACCCTCGACCAGTACCGCTCCGTGGCCGACCGGCTGCTCGGCCCGTGGGTGTCCGCGGCCGACAGGCTCGGCCTCTCGCCCGACCAGGTGAGCGTGATCGCCTTCCTCGTCGCGGTCGGGGCCGCCGCGGCCTTCGCCGCCGGGTCGACGCCGCTGTACGCGGCCGGCGCGCTACTCGTCCTCCTCAACGGCTGGCTCGACCTCGTCGACGGCGCCCTCGCGCGCCACCAGGAGATCGCCTCCGACGGCGGGGACTTCCTCGACCACGTCCTCGACCGCTACGCCGACGTGGCGGTCATCGGCGGGCTCACGGCCGGCGTGGAGGCGTACGCGCTGGGCTTCGCCGCCGTCACGGGCGTCCTCCTCACCTCGTACCTCGGCACGCAGATCCAAGCGGTCGGGATCGGCCGCGAGTACGGCGGCCTCCTCGGCCGGGCCGACCGGCTCGCGCTGATGGGCGTCGTGGGCGTCGTCGCCGCGGTCTACTCGGCGCCGATCGTCGCCGGACTGAACGTCGTCGGCCTGCTGCTCGCGCTGTTCGCCGTCGTCGGTCACCTGACCGCGGTCCAGCGGTTCCTCGGCGCGTGGAGCGACCTGTAGCCGCTCGCGGTTCCCTCCCCCGGTCCGGTCCTGCCCAAGAGCGGCGCCTGAGCAGATGTTCGGATCGGCGGCGGCGATGGGTTCTCAGCCGTTCTCGACCCCCGTGAGCGCAGTTCCGACCCCCGCGCGTGGACGTCGTCGACGGCGTCGCGGACGATCGACTCGTCGACGTCGAACGCCCGGGCGGCGTACGCCACCGACAGCCTGACGGCGAGACACGTCATCCGGACCTCCTCGTCGGCTCGGACGACCGAGGGCGGGGTACCCCGTCTGCCGGTCTGTCTCTCGTCGAACCCGCCGGCGATAGCGTACAGATCGGCGTACAGCCGGGCCGCCTGCGGGAGGTCGGACGACGCGATGCGCCCGTCGGAGCCGTCGAAGTGGTACGCGTCGGGGCGGACACGCTCCTCGCGGACGATCCGATGGCCGTCGTCGTACGTTTCGATGATCGTCTCGGCGGAGTCGCTCACTGGAACCAGCCTCTCCGAACGCCTCGCGAAACGAGGGAACAATTTAAAAGCGTCCGGTCGATACGGGAGGTATGCCCACTTTCGAGCTGAACCTCTCGGACGACGTGTACGCGGAGTTTCAGCAGCTGGCCGATGAGGAGTTCGTTTCCGAGGAGCAGGCCGCCGAGGACCTCATCGCGTCCGGCATCGAGGCGTACAACGTGAGCGTCGTCGACGACGATCCCCGCGACGAGATGCTCGACGGCGCCGAGAACAACATGTTCGACACCGCCGAAGACCCCGGAAGCATCGAAGACGACCGGCTGTAAGAGTCGTCTCGACGCCTGACCCGGCTTCTTCCTAGAAACGCACCACGCCGACAGCGAGCGGCGTCCGGCGGACTACGGCCGCCGCGTGTGAGTCAGAAGCGGGAACTCCGTGCGAACGGTGAGCCGAAGGTCCCCGGCCAGCGGTCGCGCCTCGGCGGGCGCTTCGCTCTCGTCGATCAGGAGGCCGCCGCTCTCGGAGAGTCCGACGAACAGCACGTCGCCGACCGAGAGCCGCTCCGAAAGCCTGCTGCTGGCGCTCCCCCGTTCGTCTCGCAGACGAATACGTGCGTCTCGGGACACGTCGTCGCCGCCCGTCATCTCCACCCGGAACGCGGTGCCGTCGTCGGTGAACGCGACGTCGAACCGGACGCCCTGCTCTCGCGCCGCGTCCGCCCAGTCGGGCTCGTCCACGCTCGTGTCGCCGACCGCGGTTATCGCGGCCGTGACGTCGAACGCGATCGTTTCGCCGCCCTGGAGCTCCGTCTGATCGTACTCCAGCTGGCTCACGAATCCGGACTCGCTGACCGTTATCGACGCGTCGAACTCCCGCATCTCCCCGAAGCTGAGTCGCTCCGAGTAGCCGACCGACTCGTAGACGACCCCCAAGCCGCCCGCGGTCTCGACCAGTTCCGTCGCCGCTCCCCACTCCACCTCGGAGATGTACCGTCTGAACTCGCTCAGCCCGGTCACCTCGTCCGTCGGCGGTGCGCGCTCGTCCACCCTGTAGGCCTGCTCGAACCCGGACTCCATCCTGACGTACGCCACGTCCTCGTCGGCCGGCGACCAGACACGCTCGGTCTCCCCGTTCTCCGTTACCTCACGCGAGACGGCGTTGTCGTCGAACTTGCTCGTCTGCGTCTGGGAGAACTCGTTGTCGTCGAACACGTCGGTGCGCTCCCCTTCGTGCGTCAACGACCCCGCCTCGACCAGGGTCGATTCGTGCGTGCCGAACAGCGTCGCCCCGTCGACACCGTCCTGACGTGCCCCGTCCGGGTAGTCGAAATCGTCCAGTGTCGGCGCCGCGTCTTCGGTGCTTTCCGTCTGATTCTCCGAGCCGTTGTCGTCCCCGTCGTCCCCGTCGGACGCTTCCTCGGACCCGTTCGGCGGCGCCGACTCGTCGGGGGTCGAACCGCTACAGCCCGCAAGTGGAAGAGAGACGGCCGCCGCGCTGGTGAGAACGTATCGCCTGTTCATATGTGGTCTACGGTACCCTCCAGACACGTACGTAAATACGTGCTGACTTGTTTTGTATATTATATTCTGGCTGGCGTTCGAATCGAAGTTCGGTCGACCGAATCTGTGTGTAGTAACTCTACAACAGGCATGTAACTGACATACCTGCGGCGAGTCAATACCCCAAGCCAAACAGCCGGTTCGCCGACAGCGTGGCCAGCCCGAGCGCCATCACGCAGGCGAGCAGCCCGAACGCGACCGGCCACCCCGCGGCGTCGGAGACGGCGCCGACGACGACGCTGCCGGAGGCCCCCGTGACCATGTACGCCGTCCGGACCAGCCCGAACCCGGCGCCGCGCTCGGCGTCGGAGAGGAGGTCCATGAACCGCGACTGTACCGGCGCGCCCCACGACATCGCGAGGCCGACGAGGCCGACGCCCGCGACCGTGACCGGCAGCCCCAGGTCGAGCGTCGCAGTCGCGACGAGGGCCCCGTACCCGACGACGCCGGCGCTCATGGTCACCATCGCGGTGGCGTCGCGGCCGATCCGGTCGGATATCGACCCGGTGACCGGCTGTGTTCCCCCGTGGACGAGGAAGTACGCCGAGAACAAAAGCGCCGACAGCGCGCTCGATAAGCCGGTCCCGACCTCGAGGAACGTCGGCAGGAAGGATGCGGTCGCCTGCCACGTGAACGCGCCCATCGTCGCCAGCGCCGTCGTGTAGAGGATCTCGGGCCGCGAGAGCAGCTCGGCGAGCGGACCGAACGCGAACCGCTCGCCCATCGGCTGGTCGGGGCGGAGCGGTTCGGTCGGCCGGACCCGCCACGCGAACAGCGCGAACACGGGGACCGCGACGGCAGCGCCGAGGAGGACCCCGGCGCGCCACCCGTACCGCGATCCGACGAGCGCGGCCGCCGGCGGCGCGGCGAGTCCCGCGAGCGGTCCCCCGGCCACGTGGACGCCGATGGCGCGGCCGGTGTCGTCGAACTGCCGCGTGAGGAACGTCGTCGCGACCGAGTAGTGGAGCCCCGCCCCGACGCCGAGAACGGCCGCGAACAGTCCGAACGCGAGCATCGAAGGCGAGGCGGCGAGGAGCACCGACGCGATCGCGGTGGCCCCCACCGCGGTGAGGATGACGCGGCGCTCGCCGTAGCGATCGCCGAGGACGCCGGAGGGGAACTGCGCCAGCGCGTAGGTGAGCCACATGCCGCTGAGCGCGAGCCCGACGGTGCCGTTGGTGACGCCGAACTGCGTCGTGATCTCCGGGACCAGCGGGCTGACGACCAGCCGCGCCACCATGGTGCCGGTGAACGCGAGCGTACAGAGCGCGAGCGCCGTCTGTTCGTACCGCCAGTTCACAGTCGCCGTACCGGACACGGGTCAAAGCGGCTTCCGATCGCGGTCAGACGAACCGGAGCCTCTCCGGCCGGACCGCCCGAGAGCTCACTCGGCCGCGAACCGGATCGGGTAGTCGGTGAGGTTCTCGTAGCCGTCCTCGGTGACGACGACGAGGTCCTCGATCCGGACGCCGCCCACGTCGGGGTCGTAGAGGCCGGGCTCGACGGTGATCACGTGGCCCGGCTCCAGCTCTCCGCCGCCGCTCGCGAGCCGCGGCGACTCGTGGACGTCGAGACCGATGCCGTGCCCCGTCGAGTGGATGAACCCGGTCTCCGTCTCCGGGTCGGTGCGGAAGGTCGGCTCGCCGGCCTCGTCGTACACCTCGCAGGCGGCGGCGTGGACGTCTTCCCCGGTCGCGCCCGGCTCGACCGCGTCGAGCGCGGCGTCGAGGGCGCGCTCGGTGAGTTCGTACCACTCGCGGAGGGTCTCGTTCGGCTCGCCGACGCAGAACGTCCGCGTCATGTCGGCGTTGTACTTCGTCGCCTTCGACCGGGGGAAGATGTCGACGATGATCGCCTCGTCCGCGCGGAGCGGGCCCGAGCCACGGTCGTGGGGGTCCGCGGCCTGCGCGCCGCCGGCGACGATCGTCTCGTCGAGCGCGCAGCCGTGCCGGAGGAGGGTGACCTCGATCTCCTCGGTCACCCGCTCGCTGGTGAGCGGCTCGCCGTCGCGGAGCAGGACGCCCGTCTCCGCGTCGTCGCTCTCGGTCGCCACGTCCGCGCCGGCGATCAGGTCCTCGGCGGCGCGCATCGCCGCCTCGTTCGCCGCCTGGGCCTCGCGGATCGCCTCGATCTCGTCGTCGGTCTTGACCGCCCGGACTTCCCGGAGCCGGTCGTCGGTGTCGACGGTCACCGCCACGCCGCGCTCCCGGAGGGCGTCGGCGGTACCGACCGGGCCGCGGGGCGGCATCGAGACGGACTCGACGCCCTTGTCGCGGACGAACGCGGCGTACATGTCGTTTCGCGCCTCGCGCCCGCCGTACTCGTAGTCGTAGTCGGCGTGGCGCTCGACGCCGTCGGCCGTCGCCTCCTTCTTCGCCCGCCCGTACTCCAGGCCGCCGACGAGGACGTGGACCGCTCCGTCGGCGTACAGCGTGAGGAACGGGTCGGGCCCGGTGAACCCGGAGAGGTACAGCTGGTTGGCGTCCTCCTGCGAGGCGTCGATCAGGTAGCCGTCCGTCTCGAGGTCGGCGAGGCGGTCGTCGAGCCGCGGTCGGTTCATACGTGCCCCTGTTCGGGGAGGGGCAAAGCGGTTGTCCTCTCGGAACCGGCGAGACGGTGAGGGGCCTCGACGACCCGCGACAAAGCATATGCCCGCCAAGCCGGAACGACCGGGGCGTGATGTCGACGGACCGACGAACTACCCTCCTCTCGCTCGTACACCTCCCGTCCGGCTGGCTGCCGGTCGCCGTCGCCTGCGGGAGCGCTGCGGCGCTGCTCGGACTGGCGCTCACCTGGATCGGGCTCGCGGTCGCCGGCGTCTCGCCGGAGGAGTCCGAGGTCGCCCGGTGGATGGTCGGCGGCCCGATATCCGCGGTCGAGGGGTCGATCTGGTTCCTCCTCGACGCCCACTGGGTCCGGGTCCGGACGGGACCCGGGCTGTCGAACCACGTCATCTTCGGGCATCCGCTGATACAGGCCGACGCCGCGCTGTGGCCGCTCCGCGCGGTCCCGCTGACCTTCGCTCTCGGCGCCGCGGCCGCCGTCCGATACCTCGGTGTCGACGACCTGCTCGCCGGCGCCGTGACCGGCATGGGCGCGACCCTCGGATACCTCCCGACGATGCTCGCGCTGCGGGCGGTCTCTCGGGTGCCGTTGACGCGTCACGCGACCGACGGGACGGTGCCGATCTCCGACGCGGACGGGATACCTGTGACGGAGGCCGCCGGCGTCACCGCCGGTCCGGACTTCGCCGCGACAGTGCTACTGGTGACCGGACTGGGCGTCGTCGTCGGCCATCTCGTCGGTGCGAGCGCGACCTTCGCGACCGGGGACTGACGGCCGGATCGGTCGCCGCGAACGCCGTCCCGTCACCGCGAAACGCCTATATACTATATCCCGGGGAGAGTCCGTCTGTTTCGCTCGTGACGTGGTTTCGCAGGAGGCATCTCGAATACCGAATCTTACAGGGTTGTACACTCCGTTTTCGGGCGTGTCTCAGAGGTACCAACCACACAAACATTTAAGTATTTGGCTCACTTACCCGAAGGTGAGGAAAACACCGAGATCCGTCTCTCGGTTTCGTTGTTCCCTCCACGTACCAAACCAATGAGCGAGAACCTTCGAACGTACACGACAGAGACGGCCGACGACGAGCGCGAAACCGAGTCGGAGAGCCAAGAGGAGGAACTGCGGTGTCCCGAGTGCGGCGGTCAGCTAGCGACGGACACGGAACACGGCGAGACCGTCTGCGTCGACTGCGGACTGGTCGTCGAAGAGGACGAGATCGACCGCGGGCCGGAGTGGCGCGCGTTCGACTCCAAGGAGAAGGACAACAAGTCCCGCGTCGGTGCCCCGACGACGAACATGATGCACGACAAGGGGCTCTCGACGAACATCGGCTGGCAGGACAAGGACGCTTACGGTAAGTCGCTGTCCAGCCGCCAGCGCGAGAAGATGCAGCGGCTGCGGACGTGGAACGAGCGGTTCCGCACCCGCGACTCCAAGGAGCGCAACCTCAAGCAGGCGCTCGGCGAGATCGACCGCATGGCCAGCGCCCTCGGCCTCCCCGACAACGTCCGCGAGACTGCGAGCGTCATCTACCGCCGCGCGCTCGACGAGGACCTGCTTCCCGGCCGGTCCATCGAGGGCGTCTCGACGGCCTCGCTGTACGCCGCAGCCCGGCAGGCCGGGACGCCGCGGAGCCTCGACGAGATCGCGGGCGTCTCCCGCGTCGAGAAGGACGAGATCGCCCGGACGTACCGCTACGTCGTCCGCGAGCTGAAGCTGGAGATCCAGCCCGCCGACCCCGAGAGCTACGTCCCGCGGTTCGCCTCCGACCTCGGCCTCTCCGACGAGGCCGAGCGCCGCGCCCGCAGCCTGCTCGACACGGCGAAGGAGCAAGGGATCCACTCCGGCAAGTCGCCGGTCGGGCTCGCCGCCGCCGCCGTCTACGCCGCCTCGCTGCTGGTCAACGAGAAGGTGACCCAGAGCGAGGTCAGCGAGGTCGCGAACATCAGCGAGGTCACCATCCGGAACCGGTACCACGAGCTCCTCGAGGCCGAGGACTCCGTCGCGCTGAACTGAGCCGCTTTTCTGCCCGCCGCCGCGTCGGTCGCCCTCCGTCCGGGTCGAAACCGCGAAGGCGACGCGTCGCCACCCGCACGTATGGAGACGACCCGCCACTTCACGGCGACGACGTACATCGTCAACGACGGCGCGACGGCGCTTCACGACCACGAGCGGCTCGGCATCCGGCTGCCGCCCGGCGGCCACGTCGACCGCGACGAGCTCCCGCACGAGGCCGCTCGCCGCGAGGTCCGCGAGGAGACGGGGCTGACGCCGGAGCTGGTCGCCGCCGAGTCGCAGATCACGGGCCCGAACACCCGCGGGCTCCCGGAGCCGGCCCACCTCATGCTCCACGACATCAACGTCCACGAGGACGGGTTGGTGGGCCACCAGCACGTCGATCACCTCTACTACGCCCGCGTCGACTCCCGAGAGATCGCTCCCGACGGCGACGACGAGGTCGACCCGGACCAGTGGCGCTGGTACACCCGGTCTGAACTCGCGGCGAGCGACCTCCCGGAGGACGTCGTCGACCTCGGTCGGGAGGCGATCGCCGCCGTCGACGAGGGGTGAGCGGGACGGGCCGTCGAGAGCGCTCTCGGGGCCGCCGCCGTCCGCCGGTCGGAGCGGCGGAGCGGGGCGTCAGACGGCCGTCTCACGCTCCGGAAGGTATTTGAGTCGGTGTTGGCGACGTAAACGCAAGGATGGACGCACAGCGAAGGGAAGCGATCGCCGAGTGGGACGAGCGCTCGTTTTCCGACGGGCTCGCGGGGCTCGGGCGGATCGTCGACGACGGGTTCTCCGGCGCCGCAACCGACGGGGTCGGGTGGGTGTTCCTCGTCGACGGTCGCGTCGTCGGCGTGGTCGACGCGACGCTCGACGCCTTCGCGGAGGCCTCGGGGACCGTCTACCGGGCCCCCGACGACGCGCTCCCGGTGCTCTTCGCGATGCAGGAGCTCGGCGGCGAGCCGCGGGCGAAGTACTACACCAATGACACGCCGCTCAAGGAGGCGGACCGGAAGCTCTCGCAGGGCGGATTCACCGGCTACATCGAGCTGTCGGAGAACGTCCTCTCCGGCGACTACTACGTCGCGTACACCGGCGGCGAGTCGATGGCCGCCGCGTACGTCGGCAACGCGCGCCGGCTGGAGACGGGGGACGACGCCTTCGAACTCGCCGCGGACGAGGTCGGCATCTACAGCGTGTACGAGGTCGATCTCGACGTCCGCCCGCTCCCGGACGACGCGGAGACGGCGGACGCTACGGACGACGGGACGACCGACGAGACGGAAGACGCGGGGAGCGACCCCGACTCGAGGGGCGACGACGGGAGGGACGCGCCGGGCGGAGCCGATGAAGCTTCCCCCGCGGACGCCGTTGATCCCGCGCCGAACACCGGGCGGGACGACGGCTCGGCGGCCCGGCCCCGAGACGACCCGACGACCGCCGCTCGCGACTCAGATTCGGACGGGCCCGACGCGGCCGAAGCGGGCGGTGAAGCGACGACGGGGGAGGGCGAAGAGTCGCCCGACGCGGTACAGATAGGAGCCGCCGACGCCGCGGAGATGGACGCCACGGAGACGGACGTCGAGGCGGCGGGGGTGACGGACCGCGAGCGCCGGCCACCGACCGAAGCGACCGGAGACGGTGCTTCGCGGGACACCCGGGGAACGCCGGACGCGGGAGACGCATCGAACGCCGAGGGCGCGTCGGGCACCGGGAACGCGTCGAGCGACGAGGACGTCTTCTCGGAGGAGGCCGAGTGGCGGGAGCAGAAGTCCATCCCGGCGCTCGACCCGTCGGAGGCTGGCGACGAACCCCGCGGGGCCGACGAGCGTCCCGACCCGCCGTCGCAGCGTTCTCGTTCGGCGGCCGACCCCGGGCGGGCCGAGCGGAGCGGATCGAACGCGAACGGCGGGTCGCCGTCGCCGCGCTCCACCGAGCGGTCCGCGTCGACGCCGTCGGCGGTCTCGAAGCGCGACGCCCGCGACGCGACGGGCGACGCGAGCCCGGAGCGGCTTCGGAAGCTCGAGGCGGCCCTCGAGGAGACGGAGACGAAGCGCCAGTCGCTGGCCGACGAACGCGACCGGCTAGCGGCCGAGCGCGACGAGATCGCGACCGAACGCGACGAGTTGGTCGACGAGGTCGAGCGGCTCGAGTCCGAGGTCGGCGACCTCCGGGAGGAGCGCGACCGGCTCCGCCGCGAGCTCTCCGAGGCGAAGGACCGGCTCCCGGACGCCGAGCGGACGCTCACCCCCGCGAAGGCGCGCAGCGGAACGAACCTGTTCATCAGGTACGAATCGAAGGAGGGCGCGACGCTGGCGGACGCCCACAACGGGAGCGTCGACCGCGAGGCCCTCCGCGAGAACCTCCGGGTCGAACACCACACCAGCTTCGAGACGGAGGGCCTCGCCGTCGACGGGCGGCCGTTCGAGGAGTTCCTCGGGGACACCATCGAGTACGGCTTCACCCGCTGGCTCGTCGAGGACCTCCCGTTCGAGGTCCGCGGTACCGGGAACGAGGGGACGCTTCGGGACCTCTACGACGCGCTCCCGGACATCGACCGCGCCGAGATCGGCGGGACGGTGTCGGTCAAACTCCGCGAGGGCGGCGAGGAGGTCCGCGAGCAGCGGTCGTTCGACCTCGTGTTGCGCGATCGCATGGGACACCCGCTGTTCGTCGCCGACCTGAACGACAGCCGGGACCCGACGCCCGAGGGGACGCTGGAGTCGCTCGTCGAGAACGGGCGCGACATCGCCGCCTCCAACGAGACGTTCGCCGGGGCGTTCGCGGTGACTGAGAGCTTCTTCGAGCCCGGGGCCTTAGAGACCGCGAGCGATGCGGTCGGCGGCGGCCTGTTCAGCCGGTCCAAGCGGGCGAGCTTCGTGAAGCTCTCGCGCAAGCAGGGGTTCCACCTGTGCCTCGTCGAGGCGCGCGACGGCGGGTTCCACATGACGGTCCCGGACCTGTAGTCGGTCCGACCGCCGCGGCTCGCGAGCGCGGGCTGAGAGAGAAAACGCGGCACCTACGTCGGCGGGCCAAATCGGAATCGCAGTCAGTTCTGGAGTTCCGCGGCGTCGTCGATCCGCATCGACCCCAGCTTATCAACGGTCTCGTCGAGCTTCTCGTCGAGTTCGTCGACGAACTCGTGGGTCCGCTCCGTGGTGATCGCTCCCTGGCTGGACGGCTCGATGAGGTTCTCCTCTTCGAGGACGCGCAGCGAGTATCGGACCTTGTGGTGCGGGTACCCAGTCTCGTTCGACATCTTCACGATGCCGATCGGCTCGTTCTCGATGACCATCCGCAGGACTTGGAGGTGACGTTCCAGCATGTCTACCTCTTTCTCTAGTCGATCTATCATGGCACATGTTAACTTGTCATGCCCCCGTTTAAAAGTTGCTGTCGGCGACCGCGGTCACCCTGTCAGATCGCACCCTTTGACGTGGCAGTAATTAACGTGTTCGATTGCGGCGCAGCGCGCGGCTCGGACGCGGCGCGCCCGATCGCGACGGAGACCGCGAGAGTGAGTACAGGTCCGGAAACTGCGAAGATACACGAACGAGCCTATTTCCTGTGAGCCGTTTATTCAGTGATCCTCATTCGTGGTTATGTCGCAGTCACAGACCGTAATCGGTTTTACCCCCCGCCGGGAATCGGCAGGTCGTATGACACTCACCATCGTCGGCTCCCAACTCGGCGACGAGGGCAAAGGCGCGCTCGTCGACCGGTGGGGAGGGGACGCGGACGTCGTAGTCCGTTATCAGGGCGGCGACAACGCCGGCCACACCGTCGTCGAAGGCGGCGCGGAGTACAAACTCTCGTTGGTTCCCAGCGGCGCGGTCCGGGGGACCGTCGGTATCCTCGGCAACGGCTGCGTCGTCAACCCGAAGACGCTGTTCGCCGAGATCGACAACCTGCGCGAGCAGGGGCTCGACCCCGACGTGCGCGTCGCCCGCCGGGCGCACGTGATCATGCCGTACCACCGCGTGCTGGACGGGATCGAGGAGGAGGTAAAAGCCGACGACGACGCCGGCGACGCGGTCGGCACGACCGGTCGCGGTATCGGCCCCACCTACGAGGATAAGGCCGGCCGCCGCGGGATCCGGGTCGCGGACCTGCTCGACCCCGAGACCCTTCGCGAGAAGCTCGAGTACGCGGTCCCGCAGAAGCGCGCGCTCGTCGAGGACGTGTACGGGCTCGACCTCGACAGCGAGGCGCAACGCGCCTCTGGCAACCGGACGCAGTCCGGCGACGACGACAGCGATGACGACCGCGCGGCCGCCTTCGACGTCGACGCCCTCCACGAGGAGTTCGCCGCGATCGGCGAGCGCCTCGCCGACGAGGGGATGACCGTCAACTGTTCCGACTACCTTCACCGCCGTCACGAGGCGGGCGACGAGATCCTCTTCGAGGGCGCGCAGGGGACGCACATCGACGTCGACCACGGGAACTACCCGTTCGTCACCTCGTCGAACCCGACCGCGGGCGGCGCGGCCGTCGGCTCCGGGCTCGGCGTCACGACGGTCGGCGACGGCGAGGTCGTGGGCATCGTGAAGGCGTACCTCTCGCGCGTCGGCGAGGGGCCGCTCCCGACCGAACTCGACGGCGACGCCGACGAGGAGGCGCTCGCCGACGAGATCCGCGAGAAGGGCGGCGAGTTCGGCACGGTCACCGGCCGCCCACGCCGGATCGGCTGGCTCGACCTGCCGATGCTCCGTCACGCCGCGCGCGTCTCCGGGTTCACCGGGGTCGCGGTCAACCACGTCGACGTGCTCGCCGGGCTCGACGAGCTGAAGGTGTGTACCGGCTACGAGCTCGACGGAGAGACGCTCGACACCGTCCCCACCACGACCGACCGGTGGGAGCGCTGCGAGCCGGTATACGAGACGCTCGACACGTGGGCGCCGTTCGACTCCTCGGCGGTCGCCGAGGCGGGCTACGATGCGCTCCCCGAGGCGGCCCGCGACTACCTGGAGTTCGTCGCCGACGAGATTGACACGCCGGTCTACGCCGTCGGCGTCGGCCCCGACCGCGAGGAGACGGTCGAACTGACGAACCCGTTCGACGAATAGGAACTCGCCCGTCTACCGTCGGATTTCGGGCCTATTCCCGCGGATCTATCGCGTTCAGCGCGGCCATGTCTTCCGCCGTCAGCGACAGGTCCGCGGCCGCGAGGTTGGATTCGAGGTGGTCGACGCTCGACGTGCCCGGGATCGGGAGCGTCACGTCGGAGTGATCGAGGAGCCACGCGAGCGCGACCTGCCGCGGCGTGGCGTCGCGTCGCGCCGCGACCTCGTCGAGCGCGTCGGCGGACTCGTCGTCGTCGACCGCGTACATCGGGCCCCACGGGATGAAGCCCACGCCGCGGCCCTCGCAAGCGCGCAGCACGGCCTCGTCGTCGCGGTGGCCGACGTTGTACCGGTTCTGGACGGTCGCGATGTCGACGATGTCCGTCGCGGTCTCCAGCTGCTCGACGGTGACGTTGGAGAGCCCGACGTGCGCGATCTGCCCGGCATCTTTCATCTCCGCGAACGCGTGGACCGACTCCGCGAAGTCGGTGTCCGGGTCCGGGCGGTGGAACTGGTAGAGGTCGATCGTGTCGGTGCCGAGGCGGTCGAGGCTACACAGGACCTGGTTCTTGAGGAAGTCCGGGTCGCCGTGGGGGAGCCAGTCGCCCTCGCGGTTGCGGAGCAGCCCGGCCTTCGAGGCGATCACCACGTCGTCGGGATCGCCGATCGCCTCGCGGATGAGCCGCTCGGAGACGCCCGGGCCGTAGGAGTCCGCGGTGTCGACGAAGTCGACGCCGAGGTCCACTGCCCGCCGGAGCACGTCCCTCGCGTCTTCCTCGTCGGCGGGCCGGCCGATGACGTCCTCGCCGGTGACCCGCATCGCGCCGAAACCGAGTCGGTCGACCGTGAACGCCCCGCCGATGTCGAACGTGTCGCGTCCGCCGCTGGTGTCGGAAGCCATGGTCCGTCCGTCTCGCGCCACGCTGAAAGCGGTAGGGGTGGCGGAAGGGGACGCGACGAACGGGCGCGGCGCGGCGCCGCCCGTCTTGCGCCCGTCGCTACTCATAAACCGCCCCCGAGTAATCGTAGGGTATGGACGCCGAGCGCGAGGTACTCGACGTGTTGGCGCGGAACGCCCGCGAGGACATCGACGACATCGCGGCCCAGACGGGCCTCGACGCGGCGGCGGTAGCTGACGCGATCGACGCGCTGGAGGGCGACGGCGTCGTCCACGGCTACCAAGCCGTGGTCGACTGGGACCGCGTCGAGGAGGGGAAGATCCGCGCCGTCGTCGAGATCAACGTGGAACTCGACCGCGAGACGGGGTACGAGCAGGTCGCGGACCGGATCGCGAAGTTCCCCGCCGTCGACGCCTTACACCTGGTCTCGGGCGACTACGACTTCGCCGTCGAGGTGCTCGGCGAGAACATGCAGGACGTCTCCGAGTTCATCTCCGAGCAGGTCGCGCCGATGCCGGCGGTCACCCAGACCGTGACCCACTACATCATGGAGACGTACAAGGACGGCGGGATCCGGTTCGAGGACGGGGACGACGACGACCGCCTCTCCGTGTCGCCATGAGGATCTCGGACCGCGCGCGCACCCTCCCGGAGTCGGGGATCCGGAAGTTCTTCGAGCTCGCTGAGGCGCGCGACGACGTGATCTCGCTGGGGGTCGGCGAGCCCGACTTCTCGGCGCCGTGGGCCGCCCGCACCGCCGCGATCGACTCGCTCGAACGCGGGAAAACGTCCTACACCGCGAACCGCGGGATGGCCGCGCTCCGCGAGCGTGTCGCCGCGCACCACGAGCGCTACGACCAGTCGTACGACCCGTCCGAAGAGGTCCTGGTCACCACCGGCGCGAGCGAGGCGGTCGACCTCGCCTTCCGCGCGCTCGTCGACCCCGGCGACACCGTGGCGGTCCACGAGCCGACGTACATCTCCTACGGACCAGGGATCGAACTGGCAGGCGGCGAGCGGCTGACGGTCCCCACGCGCGCCGCGGACGATTTCGCGCTCACCCGGGAGTCGCTGGAGGCCGCGGGCGCGGCCGACGCTGACCTGCTCGTGCTGTGTTACCCGAACAATCCCACGGGCGCGACGATGACCGACGAGCAACTCGCGGAGGTCGCGGCGTTCTGCCGCGACAACGAGCTCCGCGTGGTGGCCGACGAGATATACGCCGCGCTCACGTACGGGGACGACCACGCCTCGATCGCGACCCAGCCGGGGATGCGCGAGCGCACGGTCGTCGTCAACGGCTTCTCGAAGGCGTACGCGATGACCGGACTGCGGCTGGGGTACGCGCTGGGGCCGACCGACGCGATCGACGCGATGAACCGGATCCACCAGTACACGATGCTGTCGGCGCCGACGACGCCGCAGTACGCGGCGATCGAGGCGCTCGACCGCTGCGACGACGAAGTGTCGGAGATGGTCGAGGAGTACAACCGCCGCCGGCGGCTGGTCGTCTCCCGGTTCAACGAGATGGGCCTCGACACCTTCGAGCCGGGCGGCGCCTTCTACGCGTTCCCCGAGTGCGGCGGGGACGACGAGGCGTTCGCCGAGGAGCTGCTGGAGGCGCAGGGCGTCGCCGTCGTCCCGGGGTCGGTCTTCGGCGAGGGCGGAGAAGGGCACCTCCGGGTGTCGTACGCGACCTCGATGCGCGAGCTGAAGGAGGCGACCGACCGGATCGCGGCATTCGTCGAGGAACGCTGAGGCCGCGGTCGCGGCGCGGTCCCCGTCGCGATACGGCCGTCGCGGGGCGCCTGACGCGCTGGTGGCATACTCGCGGCGCGTAAACGAACAACTACTTCCAAATTCATTGCCGTTCGCCAAAGACTATCACGCTCGATCCTGATGTTCGAGCCATGGAGTTCCAGCTAACCGACGAACAGAAGCAGCTGCGCGAGGAGGTACGGAAGTTCGCCGACGAGGAGATCCGACCGGTCGCGACCGAGTACGACGTCGACGAGGCGTACCCCCACGAGGTGATGGACAAGGCCGCCGACATGGGGCTGCTCGCGCCGCACGTCCCGGTCGAGTACGGCGGGATCGGCTACTCCTCGCTGGAGAACGCCATCCTCACCGAGGAGCTGTTCGCGGCCGACCCCGGGATCGGGCTCTGTATCTCGAGCGCCGGGTTCGGCGCCGAGGCGCTGATGGAGTTCGGCACCGAGGAACAGAAGGAGCGTGTCCTCCCCGAAGTGACCGCGGGCGACGCGGTGATGGGGTCGGCCATCTCCGAGCCGCAGGCCGGCTCGGACGTGACGAGCGTGGCGACGCGGGCGGAGAAGGACGGTGACGAGTGGGTCATAAACGGGTCGAAGATGTGGATCACGAACGGCACCGTCGCGGACTACTTCGTCGTCGTCTGCGAGACGGACCCCGATATCGACGACCGCTACTCGGGCTACTCGCAGATCCTCGTCGAGGGCGACCGCGACGGGCTCACCCGCGACAAGATAACCGGGAAGCTCGGCATCCGCGCGAGCGACACCGCGGAGCTCCGCTTCGACGACGTGCGGGTGCCCGAGGAGAACCTGATCGGCCAGCGCGGGATGGGATTCCTCCAGCTCATGCAGTTCTTCGACGAGACGCGGACCGCGGTCGCCGCGCAGGGCGTCGGCATCGCCCGCGGCGCGGCCGAGCGCGCGCTGGAGTACGCCGAGGAGCGCGAGCAGTTCGGCCGCTCCATCTCCGACTTCCAGGCGATCAAACACAAGCTCGCGGAGATGCACACGAACACCGAGGCCGCCCGCTGGCTCACCTACCGCTCCGCGTGGGCGGTCGACAACGAGGCCGGCGACCTGACCGCGCTCGCGTCGATGGCCAAGGAGTTCGCCTCCCGGACCGCGGTCGAGGTCGCCGACGAGGCGGTCCAGATCCACGGCGGCGCCGGCTTCGTCAACGACCACGACGTCGAGCGGCTCTACCGCGACGCGAAGATCACGCAGATCTACGAGGGGACGACCGAGATCCAGAAGAACATCGTCGCCCGCGAACTGCTCGACGAGGGGATGTGAGGGCGGCGACGGACCGCCGGTCGCCCGCGACCGACATCTAAAACCCCCGGTAGGCCTATATCGTCGGTATGAACGAGGAGGAGGCCCTCAGAGAGGGTAACGACGCGCGCTTCGAGAGCGGCGACAGGGCGGACCCGGAAGAGCGCCTCAAGCGACAGCGCGACGATCTACAGCTGCTGAACCAGGTGATGCGCCACGACATCCGCAACGACCTCCAGCTCGTCGGGGCGTACGCCGAACTGCTCGACGACCACGTCGACGAGGAGGGGCGGGAGTACCTCGACGTGATCAAGCGGAACACGCAGAGCGCCGTCTCGCTCACCACGACGGTCCGCGACCTCGCCGAAGTGATGCTCCGCGAGGACGCCGAGCCGAGCCGCGTCGCGCTCGACCGGGTCCTCTCACAGCAGGTCGAGGAGGTGCGGTCCGCGTACTCAGAGGCCGTCTTCACGGTGGAGGGCTCGTACCCGGAGGTCGAGGTCGTCGGCGACGAGATGTTGAGCTCGGTGTTCCGGAACCTCCTGCGGAACGCGGTCCAGCACAACGACGAGACCCCGCCGAAGGTGACGGTGTCGGCGACCGTCGACGAGGGCGTCGCCGATGTCCGCGTCGCCGACAACGGGCCGGGGATCCCCGAAGGCCAGCGCGACGAGATATTCGGGAAGGGGGAGAAGGGCCTCGACAGCCCGGGCGCGGGGATCGGGCTGTACCTCGTCCGCTCGCTCGTCGAGATTTACGGCGGGGGCGTGTGGGTCGAGGACAACGAGCCGAGGGGCGCTATCTTCGTCGTCAGGCTTCCGCTCTGCTCGGAGTGACCCCGCGACGCGCCGTGTCGCGGCGGCTCACTCGTCGTCGTACTCCATCGCGACCGAGTTGATACAGAACCGCTTCCCCGTGGGCTCCGGGCCGTCGTCGAACACGTGCCCGAGGTGCGAGTCGCAGGTCGCGCACCGGACCTCGGTGCGGCGCATCCCGTGGCTGGTGTCCACCGTCGTCGTCACCGACTCCTCCTCGGCGGCGTAGAAGGCGGGCCAGCCGCAGCCGGACTCGTACTTCGTCTCGGCCTCGAACAGGACCGTGCCGCAGGCGCGACACTTGTACTCCCCGTCGTCGGGGTGGTGGTCGACGTACTCGCCGGAGAACTTCGCCTCCGTGCCGCTCTCGCGCAGCACGCGGTACTCCTCGTCGGAGAGTCGCTCGCGCCACTCGTCGTCGGTCAGCTCCGCCGGGTCGCGCTCGTCTGTCTCGCTCATACCCCCGATACGCGCCCCACGGGCAAGGGGGTTGCGACGGGCGAGCCGCGGAGAAGTTGCGGCCCGCGGCCCCAAACGGTATCCACCCGGCGGTCCGATTCGCGCCCATGGCACGCGAAGTCACGCACGAAGAGCGGGGGCCGACGATACTGGACGACGACGACAAGGGAGACGACGGCCTGATCTACGTCTGTCGGTGCGGGCTCTCCGACTCGCAACCGCTCTGTGACGGCTCGCATAGGGCCACGGCCGACGAGGAAGACGGCGTCGTGTACAAGTACGAGGACGACGACGCCGACGGCGAGCGCCGCGAGGTCGACGAGATCGCGTTCGAAGATGCGTAGCGGCGGGCCGCCGAGCGCGACGGTGCCGGCGGTCAGATCACGCCCATCTCCCCGAGCCGCTCGGGGAGGTAGGTGTCGGTGACGAAGTCGAGCCCGCGGCTCGCGAGGGACTGCTGTTCGGACTTCTTGCCGATGTCGAGCTGGAGCTCGATCTGCTCTTCCCAGTAGTCCGTCTGGAACCGCGGGTCCTCCAGCTCGGATTCGAGGGCGTTGATGTCCGAGTCGGATAGCGGGTCGGAGGGGAGGTCATACTCGACGATGTCCTCGGGCTGGATCCCGATGAACCGCGCCTCGGGCGTCGCGAGGTACTTCGAGAGATGTGCGGACTTGATCGAGCCGTACGCGACGGAGCCGTAGATCCGGTAGGACCACGGGTCGCCGTCGGTGAACACCACGACCGGGAGGTCCAGCTCGTCGCGGAAGCGCTTCGTGAGCCGGCGGGTGGCGCGGGCGGGCTGGCCGCCGAGGTGGACCACGAGGGCGTCGTGGGCCTCGTCGAACCCGTTCTCGACCAACCGGTCACGCATCCCGCCGGTCTCGACGCAGAGGACGAACTCGGCGTCGTTGTCGAGGAACTCGATGGTGTCCGGGTTGTTCGGGATCTGGTAGCCGCCCTGCCCCACGTCGAGCTGACAGTGGATCTCGCGTTCACCGCGGTTGGTCTGCTCGCGGAGGAGCAGCGGCCCCATCACCTTCGCGCCCGACTCCTCCGGGCGCATGTGGAAGTCCTCGCGGGTGACGCCCGTGACGATCTCTAAGTCCTCCACGAGGTCGTTCGACTCGTCCTGGGAGTTGAACTGCGCCTCGTCGTTGTCCCACGACTCCGACAGGTAGTACAGCTCACGCAGCGTCGACGAGCGATCGTCGTCGAGCTGGTTCGCGAGGAACTCGATCGTGTAGGCGGCTTTCAGCAGCTTGCGCGCGCCCCGCACCGAGTTCGCGCTTCGCGTCGAGGTGCGGTCGCCGTAGGTCCAGACGCCGCTCTCCTCGTCGTACTCGATGTTGCTCTTCGTCCGCGTGGGGAGCGTCATCTCCGGAATCGACCCCGCCGCGAACTGGTCGTAGAAGTCGGCGGCCAGGTCGATCAGCTCGTCTCGTGCGTCGCTTTCGGTCGTCATTAGTCGTTCACCGTGAGTTTCTCGGTCTCCACGCCGCCGACGCTGACCTCGAACTCGGGGTCGCCGTCGACCGCGTACGTCAGTTCTCGCTCGTCGCCCGAGGGGACCTCGGGCTTCCACTGGACGAACCACTCGCCGTCCATATCCACCACCGTTCCGTCGGAGAGGTCGGTCGGCTCCGCCGAGACGATGTCGGTGATCTCCAGCTCCTCGTTCACGTCCGAGTGGTTCTCGACGGTGAGCGTCACCGCCTCGCCGTTCACCTCGCGCTCGACGCTGACGTTGTTCATGATCCGCGCCAGGGCCCCGTCGATGTCGGGGCGCGGCCGGCCGGTGACCTCCGAGACCTTGTCGGCCATCTCCGGGAGGATGCGACCGAGCACGTCCTGTTTCTCCCGGCGCTGCTGCATCGAGCGCCGCTTACTGAGGAACGACTTCAGTTCGCGGGCGGCCTCCCGGACCGCGAGCTCGATCTCGTCTTCGATCTCGGGGACGTTCGCGAGCGCGTCCTTCGACTCGCTCGTGAACGGGACGTTCGTGGAGGCGACGTGGATGCTGATGACGGCCGGCCCGTTCGGCATCCCCGACCCCCCGGGCTGGTCTAACCCGTAGTTGCGCCATCCGATCTGTTTTATCACGTCCGTCGTCGCGCAGGCGCCCCGCTGGTAGACGAGCGGGACGCGGTTGGCGAACCGGAGCAGCTCGACCGACCCCTCGGCGGGAATCTCGCCGCCGTACGCGATCCCGGCCTCGACGATGAACGGGTCGCCGCCGTGGACCTCGGCGTCGCGGGTCGCCGCCGCGTAGAAGTCGGCGTCGTACTCCTTCCGTAGCCCGGCCTCGACCAGCTCCGCCGTGATCGGCGCGAGACACCCGGTCGGCGGCGCGAGGATGTCCGTCGTCCGCATCGCCTCTAGGAGGTCGGCCGCGGCGTCGCGGTCGCCCGCGATCGACTTCACCTTCGGCGGGTCGTCTGGCACGGTCCGCGCCCGCGACCAGAACGCCTCGACGACGTTCTCGCGCGCGGTCTCGCCGAAGGTCGCGTCGTGCTGCTCGGCGACGAACGACGCCGCGTCCGCGACGAGGCGTTCGAGGTCGTCGCGGGTGGTCCGGAACGCGTCGCCGTCGAGGTTCTCGAACCGGCGCGCGAGCGCCTCGGCCATCGCCTGAACCGCGGCGTCGTCCTTCCGCGTCGACGTGGCCTCGTCGACCAGCGCGTACACGTCGGGGACGAGCGGGGACTCCTCGGGGTCGTCGGCCCCGCCGTCGCCGCTCGACGCCGCGGCCTCCTCGTCCGCGCCGCCGCGGCCGGTGACCGCCCGCCACCCGGCGTCGACCGCGTTCTCGCGGACGGTCCCGCCGAACGTCTTTCCGGTGTCGTCCTCGACCGTCTCCGCGACGTTGTCGACGATGTCGGCGAGCTCGGACCGGGTGATCCGGTCGTTGTTCCCGACCGTCTCGGCGACGCCCGCTGCGAAGGCGGTCGTCGCTTCCGCGCCCTTGTTGGCGACGGCCTCGGAGACCGCGCTCGCGATATCGCGGTCGTCGTGCGCTCGGGGCGGCGACCACGACAGCTCGCGGCCGTAGTACACGTCTCGGAAGTTGTCGATCACGCTGTCGGCGGTCTTCTTGCCGACCCGTGTGAACTCCTCTTGGAGGAACCCGGAGACCGAGTACGACTCGGTCGCCTCCAGCATCTTGATCAGCGTGCCGAGCTCGACGCCGTGGGGGTGCGGGCGGATCTCCTCCGTCTCCGCCGGCAGCTCGTCGGTGGCGCGCTCGAACTTCATCGGCTCGTCGAGCCCCGGCTCGCGCAGTTCGAGCCGTGCGTGGGGGTTGACGACCGCGGTGTGTTTCACGTAGTCGTGGAGCTGCTGGCGGGCGCGCATGTTCGCCTCCATCTCCAGCTCGATCCGGGTCCCGTGGGGGCGGTCCCACGTCGTCTCCTCGTCGGCCTGGATCTCCGGCTCGTTCGTGTCCGTATCGATGATGAGCTCGAAGTACTGCGCCCGCGATTGGCCCTTCGGCCGCGAAGTGATCTTCGCCGGCTGGCCCGAGGTCAGCTGCGAGTACAGGACGGCCGCCGAGATCCCGATCCCCTGCTGCCCGCGGGACTGCTCGCGGGCGTGGAACCGGCTGCCGTACAGGAGCTTTCCGAACACCTTCGGAAGCTGTTCTTTCGTGATCCCAGGCCCGTTGTCCTCGATGACGAGCCGGTAGTAGTCGCCCACCTCCTCGATCTCGATGTAGATGTCGGGGAGGACGCCGGCCTCCTCGGTCGCGTCGAGGGCGTTGTCGACCGCCTCCTTGACAGCGGTGACGAGCCCCCGGGCGCCCGAGTCGAACCCGAGCATGTGTTTGTTCTTCTCGAAGAACTCGGCGATGGAGATCTCGCGCTGGCCCTCGGCCAGCTCCTCCGCGATCCCCTCCTCGTCGCCGATCGTCGACTGGAAGGACGTCATTCGGTACTCACTCCTTTCCCCGAGGCACCTAAAAACGCACCGGCGGCGCGGTGAAAGTGTATCCCCGCGGAAGAAGCCGTCTCCGACGGATGCGTGTGCCGCTCTCACGTGACAGTTCTCGGGACGCGTCTGAACTCGCTATCCCGTCGTACCGTCGGCCGGCCGGTCGTTACATTGAAATAATTTAAATTTATTGATTAATGTGACACGGTGATGTGTCACAGACCAACATTCGTGCCGGGAGGGAGCACCGAAATGACAGACGACGCGAGTGGCGAGGCGAACCGAGCGCGAACCACGACCCGACCGCCGGAGCCGGACCGACGGGCGGTACTCCGAGGCGCGGCCGCGACCGGCGCCGCCCTCGTCTGGGGCACGTCGACCGCCGTCGGCGAACCGAGAAGTGGGAACGGCGCCGGCGTCCGCGCTGCGGGCGGGTTCCCACCGAAGGGGATCACGACCTACGGCCGGAGCGTCGACCTCGGAAACGGCTCGGTCAGGACGTTCACCACCGAGACCCCGTCGGGCGAGCCGAAGTACCACGGCGTGGAGTTCGACCGGACGGCACTGGAGGGCCTCCCGAACGCCGGCGAGCTCGAAGCGGCCAACCACCGGGCCGAGACCGACAAGTACCGCGCGGGCGGGCAGGCGACGCAGGTCCACTTCAAGCAGTCGCTCCAGTTCTTCGTCCCGTTCCCAGCCGCGGAGCGGACACCGTTCACGCTCCTCGGGCTCAACTGGAATCCGGGCGGCCACTTCGGCGGGGCGGGCGCGTGGCTCAAGCCGCACTTCGATATTCACTTCCACATGCTCGATCCGGCGACCGTCGACGCCGTCGACGGACCTCGACTCCCGCCGTACGACACCGGGAACGGGGAGTACGCGCCCGGCAGTCCGCAGCCGGATCCCGACGGCGAGGTGACGGAGACGCGGTTCGATTACGACCAGCTCCCCGAGGGGTACGCGCGGTCGCCCGAGCCGGTCGCCGACCAGCGGTACATCACCGACATGGGCGAACACACGGCTCCCGCGGACGCGCCGGAACTCCCGGACGGCCCGGGCGAGCCGGGGGACCCGGACGCGTTCGCGAATACGCTCATCCAGGGGTTCATCGCACCCGACGAGAGCGAGCCGCCGCGGTTAGCGTTCGTCGAACCGATGATCACGCGGGACTTCCTCAGGGGCTTCGAGGGGCGGGAGACGTACGCGGTCCCGCAGCCGGACACGTACCCGCACGCCCGACGGCACCCGACCGAGTACGCCGTCCGCGACGTTCCGTCCGCGGACGCGGTGGCCGTCGTGTTGCGCGGGTTCGAGGAGACCTGATTTCGGAGCGTCGCCGCCCCGTCCCGGGGACGCTCTCGGGCGACGGTTCGGCCGCCGACAGGTTTCTCCCCGTGACGCCCCTTCCTCCGTCCATGTCAGGATGGACGGCCGACGAGATGCCGCGGTTGGACGGGAAGACGGTGGTCGTCACCGGGGCGAACAGCGGACTCGGGTTCGAGGGGACCCGGGAGTTCGCCGCGAGGGGCGCGACCGTCGTGATGGCGTGTCGGAGCGTCGAGCGCGCCGAGGCGGCGGCCGACGAGGTCCGGGCGGACGCCAGGGGCGGCCTCGACGGCGACCTCGACGTCCGCGAGTGCGACCTCGCGTCGCTCGACTCGGTGGGGGCGTTCGTCGATGGCCTGCGAGACGACTACGACGGCGTCGACGTACTCTGTAACAACGCCGGCGTGATGGCGATCCCGCGTAGCGAGACCGAGGACGGTTTCGAGACGCAGTTCGGCGTCAACCACCTCGGCCACTTCGCGCTCACCGGACGGCTGTTCGACCTCCTCGACGCCGCCGAGGGGATCGGCGGTGACGCCCGCGTCGTCACGCAGTCCTCGGGGGCCCACGAGCAGGGCGAGATGGACTTCTCGGATCTCAACTGGGAGCGGTCGTACGGGAAGTGGCAGGCGTACGGACGCAGCAAGCTCTCGAACCTGCTGTTCGCCTACGAGCTCCAGCGCCGGCTCGACGCCGCGAGCGACGAGGACGGCGACCCGGGGATCCGCAGCGTCGCCTGCCACCCCGGCTACACCGACACGAACCTCCAGATGCGGACCGCCGAGGAGAGCGGGAACCCGCTGATGAAGGTCGGCATGAAGGCCGCGAACGCGGTCCTCGGGCAGGATGCCGATATCGGCGTCGAGCCGATGCTGTACGCGGCCACCGCCGACGTCGACGGCGGGGCGTACGTCGAGCCGGGCGGCCTGATGAACATGCGCGGGCACCCGACCGTCGGGCGGTCGAACGACGCCTCCTACGACCGGGACGACGCCCGGAAGCTCTGGGAGTACTCGACCGAGGCGACCGGCGTCGAGTACCCGGTGTAGGCGGTTTTCGCGCGCCGCTCGCGCGGCCGCGGCTCGCTCGGTCCGTCCCTCAGTGAAGCGTCCCGTCCCGGACGTGGGCGTCGTGCGCGAACAGCGCGTAGCACACGTCGACCGGCCGGTAGCCCGTCTCGTCGGCGATCGCGCGGATCGGCTCGATCATCGTCACGTAGTCGGCGGCGTCGAACGACTCCTTGCGCCCGTCGAGGTAACCCAGCCGCTCCAGAGACGCCCAGACCCGCGTGTCGACGACGGCGTGCCGATCGCCGTCGAGCGCGGCCACCACGCACGACGCGGTCGCCGCTTTGAACCCGGCGAGGCCGGTGATGAGGTGGATCGACGAGAAGTCGCCATCGACGGCGCGCGCGTTGCGCGTCACCTCGCGGCAGCGCGCCTCGGGGTTCTTCTCGACGTGGTACGCGCTCCGCGTGGACGACTCGTAGGCGATCTCGTACAGCTGATCCCGCGTCAGGTGCCCCTGCGAGCGGTACCGCTCGCCGAACTCGTCGAGCCGCTCCGGGAGGACGCCCTGCGTCTCGGCGTAGCGGTCGAGGTTCTCGGCGACGAACGCGTCGAGGTCGTCGAGGTGGCTGTTAGGGTCGTCGGCCTCCATGTAGCAATCTCGTCGCTCGGCGAGTAAAACGGCGCCGCCGTCGGCGGGAGGGAGAGACGGCGAGGGCGTCGGCCGACGGACGAACGACGGCGCCGTCGCTCGCGGTGCGTAATATACACGGAACGCGTTTCGAGAGCTGTCCGAGTTCGCCGGTAGCGGATGCCGCCGGACGAGTTACAGCCGAGTGAGGTTCGTCGCGCGCGGACCCTTGTCCGCCTCCTCGATCTCGAACTCTACCTCCTGTCCCTCCTCGAGGTCCGGGCCGCCGACGTCTTCCATGTGGAAGAACACGTCCTCGTCAGCGTCGTCAGTCTCGATGAATCCGTAGCCGCCGGTGTCGTTGAAGAAGTCGACCTTGCCTGTCGCCATCGCGGATCAACTGTCGCCCGACGAGGTGATAAGTGTTGTGTGCCGCGTTCGTGGGGAGGAAATAGGGTCGAGTTCGGGCGAAACCCTCCGGTAGCTTCGGATTCTAAATTTCCTCTCTTCTCAGGCTTTGGTTTCGAATGGGAAAACGCACTAAGGGAGTATCCCGTAGTAGTACCCAAGATGAGTGCCAGAACGACCCACCTCGACATCACGGGGATGAGCTGCGCCAACTGCTCGGCGGCGGTCGGCGACGCCGTCGAGTCGCTGGACGGCGTCTCGCGGGCGGACGCGAACTACGCGACCGACGAGGCGAGCGTCGAGTACGACCCGGAGGCGACGTCGCTCGCGGCGATCTACGACGCGATCGAGGACGCGGGCTACGGGGCGGTCTCGGAGACGGCGACCGTCGCCATCACCGACATGTCGTGCGCGAACTGCGCGGACGCCAACCGCGACGCCCTCGAGTCCGTACCCGGCGTCGTCGACGCCGACGTGAACTACGCGACGGACGAGGCGCAGGTCCGATACAACCCCGCCGAGACCTCGCGGGCGGCGCTGTACGACGCCGTCGAGGACGCGGGCTACTCGCCGGTCCGCGAGGACGAGGACTCGAACGGCGAGGGGGAGGACGGCGACTCCGGCGAGAGCGCGCGCGACGCGGCTCGGAACGCGGAGATCAGAAAGCAGCTTCGGCTGACGCTGTTCGGCGCCGCTCTGGCCGCGCCGCTGCTGTTCTTCATGGCCGACAAGCTCCTCCTCGGGGGCGCCGTCGTCCCGGAGCGGGTCCTCGGCGTCGAGATCGGCTGGGTCCAGTTCGCGCTCGCGACGCCGGTCCAGCTGGTGCTCGGGCGGCCGTTCTACAAGAACTCGTACAAGGCGCTCGTCACGAACGGCCGCGCCAACATGGACGTGCTGATCGCGCTGGGGTCGTCGACGGCGTACGTTTACTCCGTCGCCGTCCTCCTCGATCTGGTCGCCGGGAGCGTCTACTTCGACACGGCGGCGCTGATCCTCGTCTTCATCACGCTCGGCAACTACCTCGAAGCCCGCTCGAAGGGACAGGCCGGCGACGCGCTGCGGAAGCTCCTGGAGATGGAGGCCGACACCGCGACCCTCGTCGACGAGGACGGGACCGAGCGCGAGGTCCCGATCGACGAGGTCGCGGTCGGCGACCGGATGAAGGTCCGCCCCGGCGAGCAGATCCCGACCGACGGCGTCGTCGTCGAGGGACAGTCCGCGGTCGACGAGTCGATGGTGACCGGGGAGTCCGTCCCGGTCGAGAAGGGCGAGGGCGACGAGGTCGTCGGCTCGACGATAAACGAGAACGGCCTCCTCGTCGTCGAGGCGACGAAGGTCGGCGCGGACACCGCGCTCCAGCAGATCGTTCAGACGGTGAAGGAGGCGCAGTCCCGCCAGCCCGACATCCAGAACCTCGCGGACCGGATCTCCGCGTACTTCGTGCCCGCGGTCATCGCGAACGCGCTGTTCTGGGGCGTCGTCTGGTTCCTCTTCCCCGAGGCGCTCGCGGGCTTCGTCGACTCGCTCCCGCTGTGGGGGCAGGTCGCGGGCGGACCCGGTTCGACCGGCGGGACCATCTCGGTGTTCGAGTTCGCCGTCGTCGTGTTCGCCTCGTCGGTGCTCATCGCGTGTCCCTGCGCGCTCGGGCTCGCGACCCCGGCCGCGACAATGGTCGGGACCACCATCGGGGCGCGGAACGGCGTCCTGTTCAAGGGCGGCGACGTCCTCGAACGCGCGAAAGACGTCGACACGGTCGTGTTCGACAAGACGGGAACGCTCACGGCGGGCGAGATGGAGCTCACCGACGTGGTCGCGACCGGTGAGGTCCCCGACGGCGGCGCGGTCGCCGAGCGCGGCGACGCGGCGGCGACGGACGACGCGACGGCGACGGCCGAAGACGAGATCCTCCGGCTCGCCGCTAGCGCCGAACGCGGCAGCGAACACCCCCTCGCCCGGGCGATCGTCGACGGTGCCGAGGCGCTCGGCCTCGACCTCGGCGAGCCCGAGTCGTTCGAGAACGTCCCGGGGCACGGAGTCAAAGCCACCGTCGACGGCGACGAGGTACTCGTCGGCAACCGGAAGCTACTGCGCGACGCCGGGATCGACCCCTCGCCCGCGGCGGACGCGATGGAGCGGCTCGAACGCGAGGGGAAGACGGCGATGCTCGTCGCGCGGGTCCCCGCCGGCGCGGACGACGGGGAGCTCCTCGGCGTCGTCGCCGACGCGGACACGGTGAAACCGAGCGCAAAGGACGCGGTGAGCCAGCTCCGCGAGCGCGGGGTCGACGTGATGATGATCACGGGCGACAACGAGCGCACGGCCCGCGCGGTCGCAGAGCAGGTCGGCATCGACCCCGAGAACGTCCGCGCCGGCGTCCTCCCCGAGGACAAGTCCGACGCGGTCGAGGCGATCCAGAGCGACGGCCGTCGGGCGATGATGGTCGGCGACGGCGTCAACGACGCCCCCGCGCTGGCGGTCGCGTTCGTCGGCACCGCGATCGGCTCCGGGACCGACGTGGCTATCGAGGCCGCCGACGTGACGCTGATGCGCGACGACCCGCTCGACGTGGTGAAGGCGATCCGCGTCTCCGACGCGACGCTCCGGAAGATCAAACAGAACCTCGTGTGGGCGCTCGGCTACAACACCGCGATGATCCCGCTCGCGTCGCTCGGGCTGCTCCAGCCCGCCCTCGCGGCCGGGGCGATGGCGTTCTCGTCGGTGTCGGTGCTGACGAACAGCCTCGCCTTCCGCCGGTACGATCCCGACGGAGACTACGCGCTCCTCGGGTTCCTGCGGCGCTGAACGCCACCGACGGTCCCTCGTCGGGCTCTCTCCCCGACTCTCTCGGCTCGCCGTCCCGAAGTCCCAAGACGGCGCGGAGCGTACGCCGGCGCATGTCCACCCTCCTCGTCGTCGGCGGCAGCGGGTTCATCGGACGCGGCGTCTGTCGGTTCGCGGTCCGCGACGGCCACGAGGTCCGCAGCGTCTCGCGGGGCGGCCGCCCGGACCTCGCCGCCGACTGGGTCGACGGCGTCTCGTGGACGAGCGCCGACCTCTTCCGGCCGAACGCGTGGCGCGATCGCCTCGACGGCGTCGACGCCGTGGTTCACGCCGTCGGGACCCTCACCGAGGCGCCGACCGACGGCGTGACCTTCGAGCGCGTCAACGGCGACGCGGCCCTCCTCGCGGCGCTGGAGGCGGAGCGGGCCGGCGTCGACGCGTTCGTCTTCCTCTCCGCGGCCGGGAAGCCGCCCGGCGTCCGGAACGCCTTCCTGACGGCCAAGCGACGCGCCGAGACCGGGATCGCCGACCTCGACCTCGACGCCGTCACCCTCCGACCGGGACCGGTGTACGGGGAGGGACAGCCGCACGTTCCCGGCGTGGTCGACCGCCTCCTCCGGTTCGTCGCGAGCGCGCGGCCGATCGCGTCCCGGCTCGGCGAGTCGCGGCCGCTCTCCGTGGACACGGTCGCGCGGGCGACGTACCGCGCCGCGCTGGATCCGGACGAGCGGTTACTCGACGTCGGTGATATTCGCGAACTCGCCGGGTGAACGGCGAGAGTAATCGGGCGCGTTAGCGCGCGCTCTGCTCTTTGGCGATCTCCAGCGAGATGAAGAAGCCGAAGTAGGCGGGGATCCCCGCGAGCATGAACATGTACAGCACCCACTGCGGGGCCGTCGAGAAGGCGACGTTGTACAGCGACGACGCGAGCCCGACCCACACGAGCGCGAACAGCAGGTCCTGTAACATTCCGGTGCCGTTCTCGCTGAGTACGTGCCGGGCGCGGTCGGCGACGCTCGGGTCGGTCGGCTCGTCGTCCGGCGTCTCCGCGGCGTCCGAGTCGGGCATATGGTGAGTGGCTGAGTGGGATACGTCGGTGTTGCGGAATCGCGCGGCGTCGACCGCGCGGCGAGTCGATCCGTCCGTCGGCGAGGAACCGAACCTCGGGGTTCAGTCCTCGTCGAGGTAGTCGACGACGAGGACGGGGACGTGCGTCGAGCGCAGGGTACGCTCCGTGACGCTGCCGAGCAGGGCGCGGCGGACACCCGCGCGGCCGTGGCTCCCCATCACGATGATGTCGATATCGTGATTCTCGGCGTAGTCGGCGATCACCTTGTGGGGTCGCCCGCCCGCGACGTGTTCGACGACGTCGACGTCGCGCTCGGCGCCACGGTCGGCGACGACGCCGGTCGCCGCTTCGGCCTGTTCTTTCAGCTCGTCCATCTCGTCGAACCGACCCTGCTTGATTCGGTCCACCTGTTCGGTCCCGAGGCTGATGTTCACGGAGTCGATGTCGACGACGTACAGCGCGTGGACCTCGGCGTCGTACTTCTCCGCGAGGTCGAGGGCGTGGTCGACCGCTGCCTCCGCGACGTCGCTGCCGTCTGTGGGAACGAGGATGCGGTCGTACATTATCGCTCCTCCTCCGTCGTCTCGTCGTCAACTGCGCGACCACCGTCCGTCGCGACGTCTTCACCGCCGTCGGCGACCACGTCCTCGGCGGTCTGCTGTTGCCCCATCGGTTCGGGGCTGTGACACTGGCGCACCATCCGCTTGGTCTCCAGTGGCGGTTCTGGCGTCGCCATCGAGACGAAAATCGTGACGAGGAACACGAGCGGCGTTCCGATTAAAGCAGCGCCGATCGGCGGGACGTACTGGGCGTAGATCGGGACGATCGCCTGTCCGGAGCCACCGGCGATGTCGGCGAGGAAGCCCAGGTAGGCGGGCAGGACGCTGTTGATGATCGAAGTGATCCACAGCAGGAGACCGACGGACATCCCGGCCAAGGCCCCCTGGCGATTGGTGTTCTCCCACCAGAGCCCGAGGAAGAACATCGGGAACAGCACGGTGCCGGCGAGCGAGAACGCGTAGGCGACGAGTTCACCGATGAGCGCCGGCGGGTTGAACGCGGTGACAGTGACCAGGGCGCCGATGCCGATGATGGTCGCCCGCCCGATGAGCACCTGCTGGCGCTGGGTCGCGTCGGGGTTGATGAGCTCCGAGTAAATGTCGTGTGCGACGGCCGAAGAGGCCGTGATGAACAGTCCGGCGGTCGTCGCGATGGCCGCGGCCATCCCGCCGGCGGCGACGAGGCCGACGAACCAGCGCGGCAGGCTCGCGAACTGGGCGGCCAGCACGACGATAACGTCCCCTTCCGCGCCGGACATCGCCTGTTGACCGCTGTAGACGGCGTCCGGGGAGAGGTTGTTGACCGCGGCGAACAGGTCGACGCCGAAGGCGGCCATCGCCGGCGCGGCCCAGTACAGGAGCATGATGAAGAACAGCCCCGAGACCGTCGACCACCGGGCCGTGCGCTCGTTTTTGACCGTGTAGAACCGGACCAAGACGTGCGGGAGTCCGCAGGTCCCGACGATGAGCGAGAACGCCGTCGCGACCCAGAGGTAGTAGCTGTTCCCGCCGATGAACGGTTCGGAGAACTGCCGGCTGAGTTCGCTGAACAGGGTGCCGTATTCGATCTGCGGGAGTATGGTGGAGTAGCCCTGTGAGAAGCCGACGACGTAGACGCCCGCGAGGAACGCGATGATGAGGATAACGTACTGGACGGCCATGTTCTTCGTCGCGCCCAGCATTCCGGAGAGCGCGAGGTACCCGACCGTTATGGTCATCATCACGACGATCATCGGGACGATGTCGAGCCCGAAGACGTACTGGCCGACGAGCCCCATCCCGCGGGCCTGGCCCACGGAGTAGACGTACGCGATGAGCAGCGTGGTGAACGCGGCCAGCGCGCGTGCCATCGGGGAGTTGAACCGGTCCGCGACGAAGTCCGGCGCAGTGTACTTCCCGAACCGGCGCATTTGCGCCGCGAGGAAGATGAGCAGGACGAAGTACCCGGTGGTCCAGCCGACGATGAACGCCAGCCCGTAGAATCCGGACAGCGCGACTAGCCCCGCGAGGCCGAGATACGAGGCGGCCGACATCCAGTTGGCGCCGATCGCCATCCCGTTCTCGATGTTGCCGATACCCCGGCCGGCGACCCACATGCCCTCGGCGTCCGCCACCTTGAACACGAACCCGATGACGAGGAACGAGGCCATCATCAGGAAGACGATGATCGCCGGGAGGAGCTTGAACGAGATGTCGAGCGCCTCGGCTTGAAGCGGGGCCATCATCCCTGCTGCCCCCCGTCGTCGACGCTCCCGGAGTCCGCGGGCTCCGCGGCGGTGTGTTCGATGCCGTACTTATCATCCAACTTGTCGCGCTGACGGGCGTAGACGGCCGCCAAGACGAGGGCGCTCGTCGGCGCTCCGAAGGCGACGAGGAAGTAGTGGAGGGGGAACCCGAGCACCGGTACCGTCGTCGTCGTCATCGGCCCCGGAGCGAGCATCGTCAGTGTCACCGGGCCGAAGACGGCGAGCGCCCAGACGATGAACCCGGCCCAGACGATCCTGAGATGGTCTCGCATGTACGCAGTGCTCGGTTTCAGTAGGTTCACCTCTTCGCTGAGGTAGTCGGTGTCCCTGTGCGTCTGTGCGGCTCCGGCAGAGGCGACGCCCCCGTCGGTGGCCGCGTCGTCGGATGCGCGGCCCCCGTCGGTGACCGCGTCGTCGGATGCGCGGCCCCCGTCGGTGACCGCGTCGTCCCGTTCGCGTGAGGTATTATCTGTCATGTTTTGGCGTGAGTCGCGAGTTTGTTTATCTGAGTTTTTCGTGATAGTTGCCGTCGCGTCGTCCGTCGTGGTCGTGGCTGAGACGGATCGAAAACGGTGCGCCGAGCGCTACTCGGCGTCGGCCTTCTGTTGGATCTCCTCGACGATCTCGGGGTTCCGAAGCGTGCTCGTGTTCCCGAGCTCCTTGCCGTCGGCGATGTTCTCCAGCAGGCGGCGCATGATCTTCCCAGATCGGGTCTTCGGCAGGTCGGGCGTGAACACGACCTGCTCGGGTCGGGCGATCGGGCCGATGGCGTCTTCGACGCCCGCGACGATCGCGTCGCGGAGTTCGTCGTCGCCCTCGTAGCCGTCCTCGGTCGTCACGTAGGCGTACACCGCCTCGCCCTTGATGTCGTGATTGCCGCCGACGACGGCCGCCTCCGCCACCCCTTCGACCCCGACGATGGCGGACTCGATCTCCATCGTCCCCAGCCGGTGGCCGGAGACGTTGAGCACGTCGTCCACGCGGCCAAGGACGGTAATGTAGCCGTCCTCGTCGATCTTCGCCCCGTCCTCCGGGAAGTACACCCAGTCGTCGGGGTCGTCGCTGTCGGTGTCGGAGTACTCCGCCCAGTACTCCTCGATGTAGCGCTTGTCGTTGTTGTACAGCGTCCGGAGCATGCCGGGCCACGGCTTCTGTACCGTGAGGTACCCCGCCTTCCCGGGCTCGACCGCCTCGCCGAGCGTGTCGAGTATCTGAACGTCGAGCCCCGGCAGCGGCGGTCCCGCGGCGCCGGGCTTCATGTCCTTGACGCCGGGCAGCGTGGTCACCATCATCCCGCCGGTCTCGGTCTGCCACCACGTGTCCACGATCGGGCACTCCTCGTCCCCGATGTGCTGGTAGTACCACTTCCACGCGCGCGGGTTGATCGGCTCGCCGACCGTGCCGAGCAGGCGCAGCGAGGAGAGGTCGTGACGGTCGGGGTACTCGGCGCCCCACTTCATGAACGCGCGGATCGCCGTGGGCGCCGTGTACAGCTGGGTCGCCTCGTACTCCTCGACGATCTCCCAGAGCCGGTCCTGCTCGGGGTGATCGGGCGTCCCCTCGTACATCATCGTCGTCGTGCCGAGCGAGAGCGGCCCGTAGACGATGTAGGAGTGACCGGTGATCCACCCGATGTCGGCCGAGCAGAAGTACGTGTCATCCGGCTTGATGTCGAGGACGGACTGCGAGGTCCACGACACCCACGAGAGGTACCCGCCGGTCGTGTGTTTCACGCCCTTCGGCTTCCCGGTGGTTCCCGAGGTGTACATCAGGAACAGCATGTCCTCGGCGTCCCGGGTGACGGGCTCGACCTCGGCGCCCTCGTGGGCCGCGACGAGGTCGCCGTAGTCGAGCTGGTCGCCGCCGAGGTCGTGACCGAAGTCGTCGCCGTTCGGCCCGAGCCGGTCGACGACGACGGTCGTGGTGTCGTGGTCGACGCCCGCGAGCCCCTCGTTCGCCTTGTCGAGGTGGTCGAGCGGGTCGCCGCGGCGGTAGTAGCCGTCGCAGGTGACGAGGTACTCGGACTCCGCGGCATTCATCCGCGTCGCGAGCGCGTCGGCCGAGAACCCGGCGAACACGACGCTGTGGGGCGCGCCGATGCGAGCGCACGCCAGCATCGCGATCGGCAGCTCCGGGATCATCGGCATGTACATCGTGACCACGTCGTCCTCCTCGACGCCCTGCTCCCGAAGGGCGGCGGCGAACTCGTTCACCTCGCGGTGGAGCTCCTCGTAGGTGTACGAGCGGTCGTCCTCGTCGACGGGCTCGCCGACCCACTCGATGGCGACCTCGTCGCCGCGGTCCTCGAGGTGTCGGTCGAGGCAGTTCGCCGACGCGTTCAGCTCGCCGCCGGTGAACCACTCGTAGAACGGCGGGTCGTCGTCGTCGAGCACCCGGTCGTAGTCGGTTTCCCACTCCAGCAGGTCGGCGGCCGTCTCCCAACACTCCGGCCAGTTCTCCTCGAACTCCTCGTATATCTCCGGGTCGGAGACGTTCGCCTGCTCGACGAACGACTCCGACGGCTCGAACACCTCTTGTTCCGCTAATCTCGCTTCCAGTTGGCCGTCTCCCTCTGTCATGGTACGGTCGTATCCAACCAATATCACCATATAAACGCTGACGCTAAATACGAAAAATCGTGATGGATACCCCGGCGAGGCGCCCTCGACCCCTACTCGTCGGCGCCGACGATCCTCCCGTCCTCGCGGGAGGCCCGATCTCCGTCCTCCTCGAAGACGCCGTCGAGCAGGGCGCGCTGGGCCTTTCGGAGGTGGTTGTGGAACGTCGGGGAGGAGACGTCCATCGCGTCGGCGACCTCCTCGGCCGTGCTGCCGCGCGGCCAGTCGAAGTACCCGCCGTGGTACGCCGCCGACAGCGCGGCCCACTGGCGGTCGGTGAAGCGGTCGGCGATCCCGTCCCGCAGCGCCGACTCCGTGCGCGGCGAGCGCGCGACCGACTCCTTGCTCGCCAGCCTGACGCCCGCGAACCGGTCGCGGAGCCCGTCGGCGACGGGCCTGACGTTCGTTCCCTCCGGGAAGTCGGCGACGACGCGGACCCGCCCGTCTGCGGTCGACGCGTCGCGCACCGTCGCCCCGTGGTCGATGAGCGCCCTGACGAGCGACCCGCCCGCGAGGCGCACCGACGCCGAACACCCGTCCTCCCGGGTCTCGATCACGCGGAAGTCGGAGACGCCCCTGACTTCCTCGACGACGGTCGCGAACTCCTGCGGACCGGCCCCGTCGACGGAGAGGTACGCCCGGGAGACCTCGTCGTCGACGTCGACGGTCGAGGCCAGTTCGATCCGGCAGTCCAGCCGCTCGCTCGCCCGGGCGAGGAACGCGCCGTCGTCGGTCGCGCGGAACTCGACCTCGGTGACCGCGTCGGAGTGGAGCAGCTCCCGCCACCGGTCCGCGGTGATCAGCCGACCGAGGCAGCGTCCGAGGACCGCGAGCGAACGCGTCTCCGCGTCGTCGACCGGGTCTGCGGCGGCGGCGACGACGCAGAGCGCGCCGTGGACCGCGCCCTCGTAGGCCGCCGGCACCGCGACCGCGGGCCGGCCGCCGGTCTCCTGTCGGCCGTCGGTCGAGACCGGCGCCTCGTCGGCTATCGCGTCCTGCCACGGGCCCCGCGCGGACACGTCGCGCTCCGCGAGCGTCGCCCGGTCGACGCCCGCGGTCGCGGCGATCTCGACCCGCTCGCCCCCGACCGCCCGACGGGCGAACCACGCCTCTGTCCAGCGGTCCGCCTCGGTCAGCCCGGCGGCGACGGCGGCGACGGGGTCTGACGGCCCGGACTCGGTGAGCGCCTCGAACCCCGGGAGGACGGTCGTCCCGGTCCGCCCGACGGTGGCGTCGGCGTCGGCGCCGGCGTCGACGGCGAGGGCGGCCGCCAGCGCCTCCCCGTCGAGCGGGTCGAGGTACGGGTCGAGCGTGCCGAGCGACTCCCAGCCGCCGGCGTCGCGGACGGCGCGCGGGTCGACATCTCGGTCGACGAGGTGCCGTCTGGCGAACGTCTTCCGGAGGGCGCTCGGCGTGACCCGCTCCTCGGGGGCGGCGTCGGTGCGATTCGCCGCTCGCGCCGCCGTCTCGCGCACGATCATCTGGACCCGGCGGGGCGAGACGTCGACGTACGGGTCGTCCGCGCCGAGCCCCTCGCTCGTCGCGTACCGGACGAGGTCGGCGGCCAACGAGGCCGGAACGACGGTCTCGCGGTCGATCTGCTCGTCGATGTCGGCCGGCGGCGCCCCGTCTCCGTCCTCACGCTCGCCGTCCTCGGCCGCCGGTACCGCGAGGAGCCGCGCGCCGGCGCCCGACTCCGCCTCGTGGAGGTGTCGCGGGGCGACGCGGGTTATCTCCTCCGTCCGGAGGCCGGCCTCGCCCGCCAGCCTGACGACGAGCGCCGCTCGATACGTCTCCGCGGCGGTGACGAGCGCGTCGTAGGCGTCCGCGTCGAGTCCGTCGACCATTCGTTTCGGGAACCAATAAGAAGCCGAAACAAAACTGTTCCGGAAACGCGGATCTCGGTCCCCTGAGCTACCGCGTCGTCGCGAGATTCCTCCGTTCGGAAACGATGTTCCGGAGAAGTACTTCGCATCTGCTCGCATTCCCGAAATACTTCCGCCCGCACCCTCGCCAACGCGATCCCACCCCGACATCCCGACACGCCGACGCGGCAAAAGGGGCTGTACGGTCGGTGGCAGCAGACGGAAGCCGACCGGTGCGGAACGTTCGCCGGCGTCGCGGGCGGGTGGCGGCGACCGAAGCTACGGCCGGCTGTTCTCGTCTCTGACGGTCGACTCGATCTCGCCCACGACTTCCGGGTTCCGGAGCGCGCTCACGTCGCCGAACTCCTCGCCGCGGGCGATGTCCTCCAGCAACCGTCGCATGATCTTCCCGGAGCGCGTCTTCGGGAGTTCCGGGGTGAACACGATCCGGTCCGGGCGGGCCACGTCGCCGACCGCCCCCGCCAGCCGGTCGGCGACGGCGTCGCGGAGCCCCTCGTCGGGCTCGACGCCGCTCTTCGTCGTCACGTACGCCACGATGCGGCCGTCGCCGTCGCCGACGACGGCGGCCTCGGTCACGCCGTCGGCGTCGACGATGGCCGCCTCCAGCTCCCCGGTGTTGAACCGCTGGGCGCGGACGTTGATCACGTCGTCGACGCGACCGAGGATCGTGACGTAGCCGTCCTCGTCGACGGTCGCGCCGTCGCCGGTCCGGTAGCGCCAGCCGTCCTCGCCCCTGAGCCAGTACTCCCGGAGGTAGCGCTCGTCGCCCTCCCGGAGCCCGCGCAACATTCCGGGCCACGGCGACGCGAGCGTGAGGTACCCGGACTCGCCGGGATCGACCGGCTCGCCGTCCTCGTCGACGACGCGGGCGTCGATTCCGGGCAGCGGCGGGCCGACCTTCCCCGGTTTCATGGGGGTTATCCCGGGGAGGGTGGCAAGCGCGATGGCCCCGGTCTCAGTCTGCCACCACGTGTCGACGACCGGCGCGTCGCCGCCGCCGACGTGCTCGCGGTACCAGCGCCACGCCTTCGGCGTGATCGACTCGCCGACCGTCCCGAGCAGGCGGATCGACGAGAGGTCGTGCGACTCGGGGTACTCCGCGCCCCACTTCATGAACGACCGGATCGCGGTCGGTGAGGTGTAGAAGACGCTCACCGCGTTGCGCTCGATCAGGTCCCAGACGCGGTCGCGGTCGGGGTAGTCGGGCGATCCCTCGTACAGCACCGTGGTCGTCCCGGTCGCGAGGGGGCCGTACACCCCGTAGGAGTGCCCGGTGATCCAGCCGATGTCGGCGGCGCACCAGTAGGTGTCGTCCGGGCGCACGTCCAAGACCTTCCGCGTCGTCCACGCGACGTGCGCGAGGTAGCCGCCCGTCGCGTGCTCGACCCCCTTCGGCCGGCCGGTCGTGCCCGAGGTGTACATCACGAACAGCAGATCCGTCGCGTCCCGGGCGACCGGCTCGACGGTCTCGCCGTCGTGCGCGTCGACGAGCGCGCCGTATTCGTGTTCGTCGTCGCCGAGCGAGACGGCCAGCTCGTCGCCGAGGCGATCGACGACGACGGCGGCCGACAGCTCGCTCTCGGCGCGGATCCGGGCGTTGTCCGCCTTCGATTTCTGGTTGAACGCGTCCTCGCGGCGGTAGTAGCCGTCGCAGGTGATCAGGTACTTGGAGTCGGCCGCGTCGATCCGGGTCGCGAGCGCCTCCGCGGACAGCCCCGCGAAGACGACGTTGTGCGGCGCGCCGATGCGAGCGCACGCCAGCATCGCGATCGGTAGCTCCGGGACCATCGGCAGGTACAGCGTGACCACGTCGTCTTCCTCGACGCCGAGGTCGCGGAGCCCGGCCGCGACCGCGTTCACCTCGCGGTGGAGGTCGAGATAGGTGTACGACCGGCGCTCGCCGCGCTTGCCGAACCACCGGATCGCGAGCTGGTTCCGGCGGTCGTCGAAGTGGCGGTCGACGCAGTTCGCCGCGGCGTTGAGCCGTCCGTCCGGGAACCACTCGTAGAACGGCGGCTCGGAGTCGTCGAGGACCGTCTCGTACTCGCGGTCCCACGTCAGGAGGTCGGCCGCCGCGCGCCACGCGTCAGGCCCCTCCCGCTCGAACCGCTCGTACACACCCGGGTCATCGGCGGCGGCTCGCTCCAGGAAGTCGGCCGGCGGCGAGACGACGTCCTCATCGCCGTTTGTCAGCCGCCCCCCGCCACCGGAGTCGTCCATACCACGTGATGGCCCGCGGAGGAACGTATACTTTGTCCGACCGCTCGCCGGGCGAAACGGTCTGGGCAGGACGGTCCGGCCGGAGCGGTCTGCGCGGGGCCGGGCGGCGGTCGGACGGTCTTCGGCGAGCGCCCGACCCGCGGCGGTCAGGCCGACTCTTCGGCGGGCGCCGCCGCCATCTCGGCAGCCTTCGCCCGGGCGCGGGCGACTATCGAGGGCTTCGCCTCGAAGTCGACGGTCACCTGGTCGCCCGCGTACGTCTCCTCGGCGACGTACCCGTGGTCGTGGACCCACGAGACGAGGCTCATCGCCTCGTCGGAGACCGGGAGGACGAGCCGCTCGCGCTCCCAGTCGGGAAGTTCGTCCTCGACCCGGTCGCGGAGTTCGGCGACCCCGGCGCCCGTCTTCGCCGAGACGGCGATCGGGTCGGGCGCGACGCCGGAGAGCGCGGCGCGCTTGTCGGCGAGCGCTCCCGGCTCCAGCCGGTCGATCTTGTTGAACACGGTGACGACCGGGGCCTCGTTGCGCTCGTAGAGGGTGTCGTGGCTCGTGACGAGCTTCTCGCGCATGGCCTCGACCGGCTCGCTCGCGTCGACGACGAGAAGGACGAGGTCGGCGCGGTACACCGAGTCGAGCGTCGACTCGAACGACTCCACGAGCCAGTGGGGGAGGTCCGCGATGAACCCCACCGTGTCCGTCAGCAGCACGTCGCGCTTCTCCATCTCGGCCCGGCGCGTCGTGGTCCCGAGCGTCGTGAACAGCATGTCCTGCGACTCCGCGGTGGTGTCGAGGTCGCGGTGACGCTCGGCGTTCTCGTCGACCGCCAGCTCGGCCGCGAGCCGGCGCATCAGCGTCGACTTCCCGGCGTTGGTGTACCCCGCGAGCGCGACGAGGTCGAAGCCGGAGTCGCGGCGCTGCTCGCGGCGCGCCTCCTCCTTCTCCGCGATCGACGCCAGCTCGTCGCGGATCTCGGATATCTGTCGTTTGATGTCGCGCTCGACGCTCTCGTCGTACTCGCCGAGCCCCATGAACCCGGGGCGCTCGTCGCGCTTCGCGAGGCTCGCCTTCGCCTCCGCCCGGGGGAGCTCGTAGCGAAGCTCCGCGAGCTCGACCTGGAGCTGCGCCTTCCGCGTGTTCGCGCGCTGGCCGAATATCTCGAGGATGAGCGTGAATCGGTCGACCACCTCGACGCCTTCGGGGAGCTTCCCGCCGACGTTGAACGTCTGGTACGGCCCCACGTCGTTGTCGATGATCACCGCGTCAGCGTCGGCGCGCCGGACGAGGTCTCGCAGCTCCGCAACCTTCCCCTCGCCGAACATGAACGCGGCATCCTCGGTCCGGGTCTGGGTGAGTTCGCCGACCACGTCGTAGCCCGCCGCCGCCGCTAACTGACGGATCTCGGAGAGGTCGGCCGCACCGGAGTCGACGCGTTTGGCGACGACCGCTCGGCGTCCGTCGGTTCCTGAGTCGGCGTCGGCCGCCCCCACTCCGGCGCCGTCGCTCATCGGAGGAGGTCCCGGACCGCGTACGCGGCGTGGTGTGCTGCCTGCACTGTCTCGCGCTCGCCTATGCTCTCGACGTATTTAAACTCGGGCTGGAAGCTGAGTCCGACGCGGTCGGCCGGCTCCTCGTAGAACTCGCCGCCCTCGGCGACGATCGGACCGTCGGGCGGCGCGGGGAGGTCGCCCACCGCGTCGGCGGCGAGCGCGACGGTCGCCTCCAGCGTCGGCCCCTCGCGCGCGGCGGCGAACCCCATCCCTTCCACGGAGCGGATCCGGGAGGAGTCGATCCGCGCGTGGACCGCGGCCGCGACCATCAGGTACTCGCCGTCCTCCTCGTGACGGCCGCTGATGTCCACGCCGACGACCTCAGGGGCGGGAACCGTCCACCACCGTTCGACCGGCGCGCGCGTTCGCGTCGACTGCTCGTGCGTCCATGCGAGGCCGTACGTGGGCCGTCGAATTGAACGTTTTCGTGGGTCGCCGCGCAGAGCGGCCCGGCGGCCCGAACGGCACGGTCAGTTCCGGAGGCTGTCGACGACGTCCGCGACGCGGTCGACCGCCTCGTCGACGTCGCCCTCGTCGACGTCGAGGTGAGTCGTGAACCGCGTCGTGTAGTCGTCGAACTCGACGCAGCCGACGCCGGCGTCCTTACAGGCCGCGTAGAGCGACTCGGCCGGGATGCCGGCCGCTTCGGTGTCCGCAACGACGATATTCGTGTCCGGCGCGGGCGCGTCGACGCCGTCGAGCGCGTCGAGGCCGGCCGCGAGCCGCTCCGCGTTTGCGTGGTCCTCCGCGAGGCGGTCGACGTTCTCCAGCGCGCGGAGCGCCGGCGCGGCGATCATCCCGGCCTGGCGCATCCCGCCGCCGAACAGCTTGCGGACCCGGCGGGCGTCCTCGATAAACGCCTCGTCGCCGGCGAGGATCGAGCCGACTGGGGCGCCGAGCCCCTTCGAGAGACAGAACGTGACGCTGTCGGCGTGGGCGACGATCTCGCTCGCGTCGACGCCGAGCGCGACCGCGGCGTTGAAGACACGCGCGCCGTCGAGGTGGACCGGCACGTCGGCCTCGCGGGCGGCCTCGGCCGCAGCCGCGATCTGGTCGACCGGGACCGCGATCCCGCCGCGGTAGTTATGGGTGTTCTCCACGGTGAGGAGACCGGTCCCGGGGCGGTGGAGGTCCTCGTCGACGAGCCCCTCGCGGACCGCCTCGGGGGTCGGGACGCACCGCTCGCCGGCGTCTATCGTCCGCGTCTGGACGCCGGAGAGCTTCGCCGCCCCCGCCAGCTCCCAGCGGTAGATATGCGACTCGCGCTCCAAGAGGAGCTCTTGGCCCGGCTCCGTGTGCGCGTGGACCGCGATCTGGTTGGCCATCGTCCCAGAGGGGACGTACAGCGCGGCCTCGGTGCCGACCGCGTCGGCGGCCTGGCGCTCTAACTCGTTGACCGTCGGGTCGTCGCGGTACACGTCGTCGCCGACCTCGGCGGTCGCGGCCGCGTCGCGCATCTCCTCGGAGGGCGTCGTGACGGTGTCGGACCGCAGGTCGATGAACTCGTCGTCGGACATCTGTTGTAGGCCCTACCGCGGCGCCGGGCATATATCCCGCGCTCGGCGAGCGAGCGGCGCAGCGAACGCGGGGAGGGAGATCCGCGCTCGGCGCGGTCGGTTCCGCGTTCGGTCCCTTCTTATTGACCGGGATCGATCCGTGACGTATGGCAACGGAAGCCGCGACAGACGACGCAGCCGACGCACCGGACGCCTACGGCGCGCTCCTCGACCGCGTCCAGCGGTGGAACGCGGTCGGGAGCGCCTCCGGCGTCCTCGGCTGGGACCAGCAGGTGATGATGCCCGAGGGCGGCACGCCCGCGCGGTCGAAGCAGCTCTCGGCGCTCTCCTCGGTCCACCACGACATGGTCACCGCCGACGAGACGGGCGAACTGCTCGACGAACTCGACGACGCCGACCTCACGGACGAGCAGGCCGCGGTCGTCCGGGAGGTCCGCCGCGAGTACGAGCGCGCCGACGCCGTCCCGGTCGAACTCGTCGAGGAGATCTCCGAGACGGGCTCCGAGGCGCTTCAGGCGTGGGAGGAGGCGAAGGCCGAGAACGACTTCGAGACCTTCGCGCCGTACCTGGAGAAACACGTCGAGCTGAAGCGGGAGTACGCGGAGCACATCGACCCCGACCGGGACCCCTACGAGGTCCTCTTCGAGGAGTTCGAGCCGTGCCTCTCGATGGAGCGCGCGGAGTCGATCCTCACCGAGCTCCGCGAGGCGCTCGTCCCGATGATCGAGGAGATCCGCGCGTCCGATGTCGACCTCGCCGTCGACACCTTCGAGGGGACCTTCCCCGAGGACGAGCAGGAGTCGCTCTCGCGAGAGGCGCTCGAGCTCGTCGGCTACGACTTCGACCGCGGCCGTCTCGACGTCTCCTCACACCCGTTCACGTCCGGGAACCAGTTCGACTGCCGGGTGACGACCCGGTTCGACGAGACCGACCCGCTCGGCGCGGTCGGCTCGACGATCCACGAGTTCGGCCACGCGCAGTACAACCTCGGGCTCCCGCAGGAGCACTTCGGCACGCCGCTGGGCACGTCGCGCGACCTCTCGGTCCACGAGTCGCAGTCGCGACTCTGGGAGAACCACGTCGGCCGGAGCGAGGCGTTCTGGCAGGAGTTCCTTCCCGTCTTCCAGGAGCACTTCCCGCAGACCGAGGACGCGACGGTCCGCGACGCCTACGAGGCGTTCAACCAGGTGTACGAGGACAATCTCATCCGCGTCGAGGCCGACGAGCTCACCTACCACCTCCACATCGTCGTCCGGTTCGAGATCGAGCGCGACCTGATCCGCGGCGACCTCGACGTCGAGGACGTGCCCGAGGTCTGGAACGACAAGTACGAGGAGTACCTCGGTATCCGTCCCGAGAACGACGCGGAGGGGTGTCTCCAAGACATCCACTGGAGCCACGGCAACTTCGGCTACTTCCCGACCTACTCGCTCGGTTCCGTGATGGCCGCGCAGCTGTTCGAGGCCGCCGAGGCCGAGATCGACGACCTCGACGCGAAGATCGCCGAGGGCGAGTTCGGCGACCTCCGCGACTGGCTCGGCGAGAACGTCCACCGGCACGGCGCCCGCTACGAGACGAACGAACTGGTGGTGCGCGCGACCGGCGAGGACTTCTCCGCCGACGCCTTCCTCGACTACGTCGACGAGAAGTACGGCGAGCTGTACGGGATCTGAGGCGCCGTCGAGCGCTCCGAACCCGCTTTTTTCCACCGTCGACGGTCCTCGGCGGGACGCGCTCGTGCGTCAGAACGACCGGTCCGTCGCGGCGGCGTCCGCGTTGAACGCGCCGACGGTCTCCACTGCGGCCGCCCCCGCGGCGTTGCCGACCGTCGCCAGCCGGCGGAGGTCCGACGCGCCGCCGTGCCGCGCGGCGAGGACAGCGCCCGCGAACGCGTCGCCGGCGCCGGCCGGTGTGGCAACCGTCGCCGAGGGGGGAGCGACGGGCACGCGCTTCGTGACGGCCCCGTCGTCGATCCGTATCACCCGCGTCGCGTCGCCGCCGTCGGTGACGAACGCCGTCGCGGAGTGGTCCGCCGGGAGCAGTTCGAGCAGGCCCGCCGGCGTCGGCTCGACGCCGGCCACCCCGAGGTCGTCCGTCCCGGCGAACAGTAGGTCGCAGCGCGGGAGGACCTCTCGCAGCGCGTCTCGGTACTCTTCCGGGCCCGACCACTGGTTCGGACGCCCGTTGAGGTCGAACGCGACGCGGGTGCCGCGCTCCGCGGCCGCCGCGGCGAGGCGGCGGACCGTCGCCCCGTTCACCGCGGCCGGCAGCGTGACTCCCTCCAGCAGGATCCACTCGTACGAGGCCGCGAACGACGCTGGATCCTCCGGCGGTGTGAACCCGTAACAGCTTCCGGCCACCCACGCGTTCCATTCCTCGTCGCCCGCCGCCCCGGCGTACAGCGTCAGCGGTGACGGCGCGTCGACCCGCGCGAGGCGTTCCGTGCCGACCGGGCCGTTCGCGAGGTCCCCGGCGGCGGCCGCTCCGAGCACGTCGGTCCCGACGTTCGTGACGAGGTCGACCTCGCAGCCGGCCGCAGCGGCCCATCGGGCGGCGTTCGTCGCCGTGCCGCCGACGTGCCACTCGAAGCCGCTCCCGGGCGCGATCGGTCCGCCGTCCGTGGGGTAGAGGTCGACCGTCGTGTCGCCGACGACCGCCACTCCTCGGTCGCTGTCACTCACTGTCGCACCGTGTTCGCTACGCTGTAGCGGTACCCGCATGAATCTATCCACTCGATTCCCCCTCAGCCGCGCCCGCGATCCGGCCACCCATGGCCGAGACCGAGCGTGCGTCCGGCTGTGGGATATTTCCGGCCGGAGGGCGTCTCCAATCCATATGTCGCAGCCGCAGCCCGAGATCGACCTCAAGCCGGATCTGACCGACGACGTCGCCCTCGTCACGGGCGCGAACCGCGGTATCGGAGCCGAGATCGCCGCGGGTCTCGCGGAACTGGGAGCGACCGTGTACGCCGGGGCCAGAGACCCGAACGACGTCACCGCGGCGGACCAGCGCGCCGTCGAACTGGACGTGACCGACGACGGGCAGATCCGGGCGGCGGTCGACCGGATCGAACGAGAGCGGGGGTCGTTGGACGTTCTGGTGAACAACGCCGGGATCTTCTCCCGGTCGGGACCGCTTCACGAGATGGACGAGGCCGACTTCGACCGGACGATGGCCGTGAACCTCCGCGGCCCGGTCCTGCTGACGAAGCGGGCGCTGCCGCTGCTTCTGGACGGCCCCGGCGGGCGCGTGGTCTCCATGTCGTCGGGCCTCGGACGCTTCACGGAGGGACGAATGGAGGGCGAGTATCCGCCGTACCGGCTGTCGAAGGTCGGTCTCGGAGGGTTGACGGCCTACCTCGACGGGGAGTACGGCGATCGGGGACTCATCGCCAACGCCGCCTCCCCCGGGTGGGTTCGGACTGACATGGGCGGGGACGGTGCGCCCCGCCAGCCGTCGAGGGGGGCCGAGACCCCGGTGTGGCTTGCCAGGTTCGCACCGGGGAGCCCGGGGGGACTACTCTGGAAGGACCGCGAGCGGGTCCCTTGGTGAGGGCGACGCGGACGCCCCGAGGGGCCGTCCCCGCACTCGCTCCGCGCTTATCCCAGCCGGAACCCGGTCATCAGGACGATGAGCACGAGCATCATCGCTCCCTCGAACAGTCCGACGACGAGGTTCTTCTTCTCGATCGATTCGAGCCGCGAGGCGTCCGGATCCGGCGACAGCGTCTCGTAGTAGGCGCTGAGCTGGAGCCGGTGCGGCACGGCGATCCCGAACGCGAACAGCCCCCAGCCGAGCGCGAGCGCGGCCCCCGACCACGCGCCGCCGAAGCCGTAGCCGAGGCCGAGGTCGGGCGTCAACAGCACCGTTCCGGACAGCACCGTCGTCAGCGAGAAGCCGACGAGGAAGAAGACCGCCTTCGGCACCAGCGTCGTCGTGACCGCGGCCGACGCCTCCTCGCCGAGACCACCGAGCGTCGGACCGATGATCGCCGGGAAGATCAGCGCGAACCCGAACCAGACCGCCCCGGCCGCGACGTGCGTGTAAAAGAGCAGTTCGGTGCTCCCGAGCGCGAGGCTCGCCCCGAGGAACGCCAGCGGGACGAGGAGGCTCCCGGCCGCGAACGCCGGATTCGCGGCCCGGGCGAGGTGTTGGACTCGATCGACGAACCCCTGTTCGACGATGCGGCGATTGGTCTCGTTAGCGACTGCCATGCCGTCTGATAACAATCAACTCTAAAATGCGTTCTGGTCGACACGAACGCGGCCGGTTTCCGCCGCGACCGCCGCCGCGGCGGTCACTTCTCGATGATGCTCTCCTCGACGGCCTCGCCGAAGTGGCGCGCGACGTCCTCGTAGTAGACGAGCGCCTCGTCGCCCGGCTCGACCTCGGTGACGGCCTTGCGGCCCTCGCCCGTCGCGATCTTCACCGTCTCGGCGTTCTGGATGAGCGTCTCGATCCGGTCGGTCCCGTCCTCCGTCTCGATCTCCGCTTGGATCCGGAACATCGGGCGCTTCTCGATCTTTACCCGGCCCACGACCGCCTCGCGGGTGTGGCCGTCCGTGTCGACGACCTGGACCTCGTCGCCGCTCGACAGTTCGGCGAGGTAGTTGGTGCCGCCCTCCGAGTTGCGGACGTAGGCGTGGACCGCCCCCGCGTTCACGCGGAACGGCCGCGAGGCGACGTACGGCGACTCCGCCGTCTCGGCGTGGACGAAGAAGAGCCCGCGAGACATCGAGCCGACGAGCATCCCCTCGCTGTCGTCCATCAGCGACCCCGTATCGATACAGACCCGGTCGGCCCTCCCGGTCTGTTCGATCTCGGTCACCTCGGCGTAGCGGAGATCGAGCGTCTCGCGGTCCGCGGCGTCGCGGGCCTGGACCGCGCCGCGGATCTCGTCGGGTGAGTCGGCGTCGAGGAGGACGCCGTCGGCGCCGATTTCCAGCGTCTCGAAGGCGGTCCGGGCCTCCGCGGCCGTCGTCGCGCCGGCGACGAGGTGGGTCTCCTCGCCGACGCGGGCGATCAGGTTCTCCAGCGGGATGATCGACCAGTCCTCGCCCACGATCACGGTGAACTCGGCGTCGTCGGCGGCGGCCTCGGCGAACGCCTCGTACTCTGTGCCGAGGATGCGGACGTATGCGCCCTGCGCGCGGTCGTCGCGGCGGCGCAGCGTGGTCAGGTCGGCCGACCCGGAGAGGTCCTCCGGCATATCGATCGTCCCGTCGCCCTCCCCGCCCTTCCCGACGAAGTACGCGTCGGCCTCGGCGTCGCTCTCGGCGTCGTCGATCACGTCCGCGTCCGATCGGAAGGCGGCCACGTTCACGTCGCCCAGCTCCCGGACCCGGCCGACGTCCCCCTCGTCGACGAGCACCCAGTCCGCGCCGGCCTCGATGGCGGCGGTGACCCGTCGCTTGCGCGCCTCCCAGTCGCCGACGGCGCCGTCGGCTTTGACCCAGACCGTGCGTGTCATTGTCGGAACCTCACGGCGCGGCGGCTTGAAAACTGCGAAAGGAACAGGGAGTCCGACCGGATCTCGCACGGTCGACCGCGGGCGCTCGGCCCGCCCTCAGGCCTCGACGAACCCGCCCGCCCGCAGCGCCTCGTCGACGCCGGCGTCGTCGTGGACGACCGCCGACACCGCTCTCGCGATCCCCTCCGGGTCGTCGTGCTGGAAGATCGACCGCCCCATCGACACCCCGGCGGCGGCGCCGTCCATCGCGCCGCGTACCATCTCGACCGTCTCCCGGTCGGTGCCCTTCGAGCCGCCGGCGATGACGACGGGGAGCCGCGTCGACTCCGTCACGCGGGCGAACGAGTCGCCGTCGCCCGAATACCCGGTCTTCACCACGTCGGCGCCGAGCTCCTCGGCGAGCCTGACGGCGTGTCCGAGGGCCTCCGGATCGGACTCGTCGACGCCCGGGCCGCGGGCGTACGCCATCGCGAGGACGGGGAGCCCCAGCCGCTCCGCGTCGGCGGTCAGCTCCGCGAGGTCCTCGATCTGGTTCGGCTCGTACTCCGAGCCGACGTTGATGTGGAAGGAGACGGCGTCGGCGCCGGCCCGGACCGCGTCCGCCGCCGTGCCGGTGACGCGCTTGTCGCTCTCGTCGGGGCCGATCGTCGTCGAGCCGTTGAGGTGGACGATGTACCCCGCGTCGTTCTTGTTCGGGTGGACGCGCTCCGCGATCCCGCGCTGGGTGAGCACCGCGTCCGCCCCGCCGCTGGTGACGCCGTCGATCGTCGACTCGATGTCGACGAGCCCCTCGACGGCGCCCATCGTGATCCCGTGGTCCATCGGGACGATCAGGTAGCGGTCGTTCGTGGAGATGCGGTCGAGTCGTGCCGAGAGTCCTGCTGTCATAGTGGGGTGGGTCGTTGTGTGAGAGTGTGGCAATCGTAGGTAAGTGGGTTTCGTTCGGGGACGTATTGGCTCCGAGGCGCCGGGATCAGACCGACTCTGTCGCCTCGGCCCGCGAGCGGCGGCCGCGCTCCGCGCCCTCGGTCAGTTCGCGGGAGAGCGCCTCCAGCCGGTCGGCGACCGCCGCGGTCGGGAGGTCCTCCGCGACGCCCTCGGCGACGATGTCGACCAGCGCGGAGCCGACGATGATCCCGTCGGCGCCGCCAGCGACGATCCGCTCGGCGTGCTCGCCGGACGAGATGCCGAACCCGACCGCCTTCGGCACGTCGTACTCGCGGAGCCGGTCGAGGCTCGCCGTGGTCTGGTCTGAGACGTCGTCCCGGGCGCCGGTCGTCCCGAGCCGGGCCTGGACGTACACGTAGCCCGAGACGCGCTCCATGAGCCGGTCGAGGCGGTCCGCGCGCGTCGTCGGCGCGACGATGAAGACGAGGTCGAGCCCGAACTCGTCGCAGGCCTCGCGCAGCGGGTCCGCCTCCTCGGCCGGCAGGTCGGGGACGACGAGGCCCTGAATCCCGGCCGCGGCGGCGCGCTCGACGAAGGGCCGCGGTCCCTCGCCCTCACCGTACTGGTAAATGAGATTGTAGTACGTCATACAGACTAACGCGGCGTCCACGTCGAGGTCCTCCGCGAACGCGAAGAACCGCCCCGGCGTCATCCCCGCGTCGAGCGAGCGGACGAGCGCCTCCTGTATCGTCGACCCCTCCGCGATCGGCTCGGAGAAGGGGAGGCCGAGCTCGATCACGTCCGCGCCGCCGCGGTCGAGCGCCTCGACGTACGCCTTCGACGACTCGTAGTCCGGATCGCCGACGACGAGGTACGGGACGTAGGCCGGGCCGTCCGCGAACGCCGCGGCGATCGCCGAGGAGTTGGCGGGCTCCCCCATTCAGATTCCCTCCGTGAACATCGACATGTCCGGCGCGTTCGGCACGTCCCGCTGGTCGGTCTCCTCGATGGCGGCGTCGAGGTCCTTGTCGCCGCGCCCCGAGACGTTCACGATCACGCGCTCGCCGAGGTCCTCGTGGTGCTCCTCGAGGTAGCCGAACGCGTGCGCCGTCTCCAGCGCCGGGATGATCCCCTCCGTGTTCGAGAGCCGGTGGAACCCCTCCAAGGCGGCGTCGTCGTCGACCGCGACCGGGTCGACGCGGCCCTCGTCGACGAGGTACGCGAGCTCCGGACCGACGCCGGCGTAGTCGAGCCCGGAGGAGACGGAGTGGCTCTCCATGATCTGCCCGTCCGAGTCCTGGAGCAGCTTCGTCCGCGCCCCGTGGAGGACGCCCTCGTCGCCCGCGTACAGCGACGCGGAGTTCGGCGCGACGCCCTCCTCCTCGTCGACTTCGAGGGTGGAGCCGCCCGCCTCGACCGCGTGGAGGGCGACGGACTCGTCGTCGACGAAGTCGGCGAACGTGCCCATCGTGTTCGACCCGCCGCCCGCGCAGGCGACCACGTCGGTCGGGAGCCCGCCCGTCTTTTCGATCGCTTGCTCGCGCGCCTCCTCGGAGATGACCGCCTGGAAGTCGCGGACCATGACCGGGAACGGGTGCGGGCCGACGATCGACCCGATCACGTAGTGGGTGTCCTCGACGGTCTCCGCCCAGTCGCGCATCGTCTCGGAGATGGCCTCTTTGAGGGTGCCGCGCCCGGTGGTGACGGGCTTGACCTCCGACCCGTTGAGCTTCATCCGGAACACGTTGGGGCGCTGGCGGTTGATGTCGCGCTCGCCCATGTAGATCGTACAGGGCATGTCCAGGTGCGCGGCCGCCATGGCCGTCGCGGTGCCGTGCTGGCCGGCGCCCGTCTCCGCGATGATGCGCTCTTTGCCCATGTACTTCGCCAAGAGGACCTGCCCGAGCGCGTTGTTCAGCTTGTGGGCGCCGCCGTGGAGGAGGTCCTCGCGCTTGAGGAACACCTCCGTGTCGTAGCGCTCCGAGAGCCGGTCGGCGCGCTGGAGCGGCGTCGGCCGCCCGCCGAACGCCGCGAGCCGCTCGCGGAACTCGTCCATGAACCCGTCCTCGTTGTTCAGGACGTAGCGCTCGTACGCGTCGGCCAGCTCCTCGATGGCGGGCATCAGCGCCTCCGGGACGTACTGGCCGCCGTACCGGCCGAACTTCCCGTCGTCGCGCCCGCGCTCGCGGCCCGGTCGCCGCGAGGGCACCGCGCCGTCCGTTGCTTCCGTCGTCCGCGTGTCGGTCTCGCTCATGTGGGTGTCTCCGTTGTCTCCGTCGCGTCGTCGTCCGCGGCCGCCGCGTCATCGCCGTCCGCGGTCGCCTCGTCGCCGCCGGCCTCCGTCCGCACCAGTTCGCGGGTGTTCGCCGCCACGTCGCCCTCCATGATCGCGCTCCCGACGAGCAGCGCGTCGGCGCCCGCGGCCCGCATCCGGCAGACGTCGGCGGGCGATCCGATGCCGCTCTCGGCGATCAGCGTGACCTCGTCCGGGACGTGGGGCGCCACGGACTCGAAGGTTCCGAGGTCGACGACTAGCTCCGCGAGGTCGCGGTTGTTCACGCCGATCGTCGTCGCGCCCGCGTCGAGCGCGCGCTCCAGCTCTTCCCGGTCGTGGACCTCGACGAGGACCTGGAATCCCCGGTCTCGGGCGGCCTCGAGCAGTGTCGGGAGGTCGTCGCCGACGAAGCGGGCGATGAGCAGGACCACGTCGCTCTCGACGGCGTCGAGCTGCGCCTCCTCGACGACGAAGTCCTTCCGGAGGACCGGTACGTCTACCGCGTCGCGCACGCGTTCGAGGGTGTCGACGCTCCCGCCGAAGTGCCCCGGCTCGGTGAGCACGCTCAGCGCGGCCGCCCCGCCGGCGACCATCCCCTCCGCGAGCGCGACGGGGTCGTCCTCGCGGCTCCCCTCGGTCGTCGGGCTCGTGGGCTTCACCTCGGCGATAAGCGGGACGCGGTCCTCGGCGTCGGCCCGTTCGAACGCGGCCGAGAGGTCGCGCGGCGAGACCGAGATGTCCCCGTCGGCTCCCCGGGCCGCGCTCGCCCGCTCCCGGGCGCCGGACAGGATCGACCTGACCGCCGGCGCCAGCTCGTCTGGATCGTCCATTACTATACACTAATGTACGTATCTGTTCATAAGGCTTGCGGGGGCGGCCGGGACGCCGTAGCTTCTCACAGAGAAGCCGAACACGTTCCCGTGCCGATGACTTAAGTGATTCACCCTTCCAACGAAGGGTATGAGCCTGTCCGGTACGTCCGGCGTCTTCGCCCGGCAGTTCGACGAGATCGGTCGGACCGTCCAGATCGGGTTCGCCGGCGGTCGCGTCATCTCGGTGTCGTTCCCCGCCGAGCACCCCGGCGACGCCGACGGCGACCACGACCTGTTAGACAGGATCGACGCGTACCTCGGCGGCGAGCGCGACGAGTTCGCCGAGGTCGCGCTCGGCCTCACGGTTCCGACGGACCGGCGCGAGGCGCTGGAGGCGCTCCGGAGCGTCCCGTACGGCGAGGAGGTCTCCGTGAGCCGACTCGCGCGGCTCGGCGGGTTCGACCCCGACGACCCGGACGACCTGAAGGTCGTGACGGGAGCGCTCGCCGACAACCCGATCCCGGTCCTGCTGCCGGACCACCGGGTGAGCGGCGGGCCGTACGCGACGCCGAGCGACGTGCGGAGCGAGCTCCGGCGCGTCGAGGGAATCTCTCGGTAACGGCACCCCGGCGTCAGCGCGCGAGACCGGCGTATCGCGTATAAGAAGTCTTTGTTATCGTTCATTATAGATACACGACCGAGTCAGCTCTAATACCGCCGCGCCCGGGCCGTTACAACTGTCGTTGGTGATTCGATATGAACGGTGAGAAGCGAACGGGAGCGGAGACGGACGGACCGATGACTGCGATGTCGCGTCGGGGGGCGCTCGGCTTCCTCGGAGTTGCCGGGTTCGCCGGGTTGTCGAGCACGACCGCGAGCGCGAAGCAGAGGAAGGGTAACGGAAACGGCGGGAACGGAAACGGCGGGGGCGGCAACGGTGCCAGCGCGGAGATCAACGTCTTACCGAACCCGAACTTCATCACGAACGCAGCCGGGGAGGTCCCGCCGTTCGACCCGGACGTTGAACTGTTCGATCCGGCGCCGGTCTCGATCCCGCTCGACGAGATCATCGAGGGGAGCAAGGAGTACGACTCGACGCTCGGTCGCTCGCTGAACGACGGGAAGCATCAGGTCGTCCGACCGCCGGCGGGGTACGACCGCGAGGAAGGGTACGACGGCTCGTGGGCCCCGGTGACGTGGGGCGAATACGGCGCGGTCGGCGGAACGGCGACCGTCGGCGGCGTGAAGCCGGACAACGGGAACGGCGGGAACGGCAATGGGAACGGCGGCGCGACCGGAACGCGCGTCAACATCAACGTCGAGAACGCGCTGCCGAACGGTCAGTACACGATCTGGGTCGTCAAGTTCGCCGCGCTCGCGGACGACAGCGACCTCGGCCCGAGCGACCCGTTCGTGACGCCCGCCGGGAACGGGCTGGTCGGCTTCCACAACCTCGGCCAGAAGTTCGGCGACGACGGCGACTCGGAGAACGACTTCACGGTCGACGAGAACGGCGACGGCGGGATTCGCGTCTTCAACGAGGGCGGCGACCTGACCGGGATCCCCGGGTTCAACGAGCCGGGATACCCGTTCGTCGGCGAGGCCGACGACTACGAGCAGAGCACGGACCGACTCAGCGAGATCGCGAACGACCTGCGAGAGGAGGACGAGATCCACTTCGTCGGCGCGTTCCACTACGACGACCAGGTGTGGGGCGTCTACCCCGGCCCCTGGCACGTGAACCAGTTCAGCGCGGTCTTCCAGTTCTGACCGCGACGGCAGCCCGGCCGACCGGCCGGCTCAGATCTCGAAGTCGGGCGTGTCGAACGCGCCCTCGTCGGCGTCGACGTCGTAGCGCTCGATCCCGGTGAGCGCGACGTCGAGCGTCGCCTCGGCGTCCCACCGCCCCGTGTTGATCGCGAGGTCGTAGATCGAGCGGTCGGACAGGTCGATCCCGTAGTAGGACTTGTACCGCTGCTCCTCGATTACCTCCCGGACCTGCATCTCCGAGGTCATCTCCTCACGGTCGGCCGTGCGGTCCGCGCGGACCTCGTCGGGCGCGTCGAGCCAGATCCGGATGTCGGCGCGGTTGCCGGCGAGCCAGCCCGCCAGCCGCGACTCCAGCACGAACGCCTTGTTCGCGGTTCCCCACTTCTCGGCGATGCGACGGAGCCGCTGGTCGAGCGCCCGGTCGATCTCCTCGGACTCGCCGGTCTCGGCGATGAGCTGCGAGAGGCTCATGTCCCGCTCGGCCGCGATTTCGCGGAACAGCTCGCCCCCGGAGACGTAGCCGCAGTCGAGCGCGTCGGCGATCCCCTCGACGAGCGTCGTCGCCCCGCAGCCCGGCGGGCCGGAGACGGTGACGAACAGGTTCCGGTCGATCCGTCTGTCGGGCTCCGGCGAGGTGCCGCTCATGCGTGTTGCGCCACGGAAGGCCGTCGGATAAACGGGTCGGTTGCGGGAACGCCCGCCGGACCGGCCGGGCGGGCCGTCTCGCCGCCGGGCGGGCGACGCGGTTCGACGCAACCGATTTCCCGTCCGGAGCCCTCGTGATCGCCGTGAGCGAAACCACGGACCGCGGCGACGAGGCCGCCGCGCGGGCGCTCCTCCGCGACGCGGTCGAGCGCGGCGCGATCGCCGACCCCGACTTCGACCCGGAGTCGGTCCCGATCGCGGACGCCGACGTGCTCGCCCGGCTCTCGCCGCCGGTCCGCCGCTGGTGGGTCGAACGCTTCGGCGGGTACGTCGGCGAGAACGGCGGCTTCTTCACGCCGCCGCAGCGCGAGGCGATCCCCCACGTCGACGACGGCCGGAACTGCCTCGTCGCCGCCCCGACCGGCAGCGGGAAGACGCTCGCCTCCTTCCTCGCGGTCCTCGACGACCTCTTCGCCCGCGACCGCGACGGCGAACTCGAGAACTCCGTCTACTGCCTCTACGTCTCGCCGCTGAAGTCGCTCGCGAACGACATCGAGCGCAACCTCGAAACCCCGCTGGCGGGGATCGGCGAGGCGGTCGCCGCCGCGGAGGCGGAGAGCGCGACCCGCGACGGCGACGACGGGGCGGCCTCGGACGGCGCCTACGACCCCGGCGTCAGGCAGGCGATCCGCCACGGCGACACCTCGAAGGCGGACCGACAGGCGATGCTCTCGGAGACGCCGCACGTCCTCAACACCACGCCGGAGACGCTGGCGATCCTGCTCAACTCGCCGAAATTCAAGGAGAAGCTCCGGACCGTCGAGTACGTGATCGTCGACGAGATCCACTCGCTGGCGGCGAACAAGCGCGGTACCCACCTCGCGGTGTCGCTGGAGCGACTGACGGAACTGGCGCGCAACGAGGGTCCGGACGCAGGGGAACCGGCCGGCGGCCCGGCGCCGCACGCGCCCGGCGACATCACCCGGATCGGCTGCTCGGCGACGGTCGAGCCGCTCGACGGGATCGCCTCGTTCCTCGCGGGGCGCGAGCGCGCCGCGGGCGCCGTCGGCGAGTTCGAGGGGTTCGAGACGCGCCCCTGCGAGGTGGTCGACGCGCGGTTCGCCCGCGAGTTCGACCTCGAACTCCGGACGCCGGCGGCCGACCTCATCCACACGCCGCGGTCGGCGGTGACCGACCGCTTCTACGAATCGCTTCACGACCTCGTCGAGGCCCACAAGAACACGCTCGTGTTCACGAACTCACGGTCTGGCGCCGAGCGAACCCTTCAGGAGCTCCGCCAGCGGTTCGACTACGACGAGTCGGACTCGGGCGTCCACCACGGGAGCCTCGGCGAGACGCAGCGAACGCGGGTCGAGGAGGGGCTGAAGTCGGGCGATCTCGACGTGGTCACCACCTCGACGAGCCTCGAGCTCGGCATCGACATGCCACACCTCGACCTCGTGGTTCAGGTCGGCTCGCCGAAGTCGGTCGCGGCGCTGCTCCAGCGCGTCGGCCGGGCGGGCCACAGCCCGGGCGAGACCGTCGAGGGACGGGTGTTCGCCCTCGACCGGGACGAGTTGATCGAGTGCGCGACGCTGCTCGCGCGCGCCGAGGAGGGGTTCGTGGACCGGGTGTTCCCGCCCGAGGGCGCCTACGACGTTGCCGCCCAGCACGTGTACGGGATGGCCATCAACCGGATCCGCCCCGACCGCGAGGTCCGGGAGGTGCTGCGCCGCGCGCACCCGTACCGCGGCTTCGGCGACGAGGCGTACGAGCGGCTGTTCCGGTACCTCACCGGCGACTACGACGGACTGGAGGAGAAGAACGTCTACCCGAAGGTGTGGCGCGACGGCAACGACCCGCCGGACGGCGAGCACCACTACCCCGAGTACCCGGTCGGCGAGACGCTCGTCGGGAAGCGCGGGCGGCTGGCGCGGGTCATCTACATGACGAACGTAGGGACGATCCCCGACTCGTTCACCTGCGACGTGTTCACGCGCGACGACGAGTGGGTCGGCACGCTCGACGAGTCGTATCTCGACACGCTGGAGTCCGGCGACGTGTTCGCGCTTGGCGGCGAGCGGTTCGCGTTCCGCTACCGCCGCGGCTCGAAGGTGTACGCCGACCGGACGAGCGAGCGCCCGACCGTCCCCTCGTGGTTCGCCGAGCGACTTCCCCTCTCGGCGGACCTCGCCCGCGAGGTGTTGGCGTTCCAGGCCGAACTCCTCGACCGGCTGGCCGGCGATGACCCGAGCGCCGGCCCCGCCGCGGTCCGAGCGTGGCTCCGCGAGTTCCCCCTCGACGGGAACGCCGTCCGCGCGCTCGCCCGGATGTACGACGAGCAGGTCCGGTACGCCGGCGCCGAGGCCGTCTCGACGCCCGACCGCCTCGTCGTCGAGGAGGAGCTCGACCGGAGCGAGTACAAGCGCCGCTTTTACGTCCACTCGACGTACGGGCGCCGGTTCAACGACGGCCTCTCGCGGCTCGTCGCGGCGGCGGTGGCGAACCGGACCGACGCCAACGTCGCGGTCGCGGTCGCGGATCGCGGGTTCAGCCTCGCGCTCCCGCTCAACCGCAAGGTCGACGTGGCGGGTATCCTCGCCGACCTCGACCCGGAGACGGTCCGGGAGGACCTCCGCGAGGCTGTTCAGGGGACCGACCTGCTCCAGCGCTACTTCCGGATCAACGCCGGGCGCGCGCTGCTCATCCTGAAGCGGTACAAGGGGTACGAGAAGTCGGCGGCCGAACAGCAGGTCTCCGCCGAAATGTTGCTGTCGTTCGCGGCCGATCTGGAGGAGTTCGCCGTGTTGGAGGAGACGTACCGCGAACTGCTGGAGGACCGCCTCGACGTGGGCGGGATCCGCGAGGCCGTCGGCCGGATCGCGGGCGGCAACCTCGCGGTCGAACACCGCGTCGTCGACTCGCCGAGCCCGCTCGCGTTCGGGCTGGCGACGCTCGTCGACTCCGACACGGTCATCGCTGACGACGAGTCCGCGGTCCTGCGGGAGTTCCACGCCCGCGTCATGGAGGAAATCGGCGACGGGCCGCGGAGCGCCGACCGCGGCGCCGAACCGCCCGGGGACCGGGAGGGCGACTGAGATGGCGGAGCCCGCGCCGTCGACGGCGTCGCCGCGCTCCCGGCTCCGGCTCCGGTTCGCCGGCGCGGTGACGCTCGGCGCGCTCGGGCTCGCCGCGCTGTGGCGCACGTTCGGGACCGCGTGGGTCCTCGCCGCGGCCGGACCGGGCGCGTACCTGGCGGCGTACGCGTGGACCCACCTCGGTGCGAACCACCGACCCGGCGTCGACGGGCCGCACCCGCGGCTCGGCCCGGCGAACGCGATCACGCTGTTCCGCGGCTGGCTCGCGTCGGTCCTCGCCGGCGCGCTGGCGGCCGCCCCGCCGCACCCGTGGATCCCCGCCGCGCTGTTCGCGGGCGCGGTCGGCCTCGACGCGGTCGACGGGGCGGTCGCCCACCGGACACGGGAGACGATCCTCGGCGCTCGCCTCGACGGCGCGACCGACGCGCTGGCCGTCCTCGTCGGGGCCGCGGTCGCCGTCGCGCTCGGGGCGCTCCCGGCGTGGTACCTCCTCGCCGGCGGCGTCTGGTACGCCTACGCAGGGTCATTGTGGTGGCGGCGGCGGACCGGCGCGCCGGTGTACGAGCTCCCGCCGAGCCGGGTCCGCCCGTTCGTCGGCACCGCGCAGTTCGCCGCCGTCGCGGTCGCGCTCGTGCCGGGCGTCGGGGGCGCTCGGGTGACCTCCCCGCTCGCCGCGTTCGCGGGCGTCGCGCTCGCGGCGCTACTGGCGAGTTTCGCCCGCGATTGGGCGGCCGCGACGGGACGGCTCGGCCGCGACGACCCGCCGACCGCGAACCGCGAGTGACCGAAACGCTCCCGCCGTCTGCGCGCGGAGAGCCTCAGGACTCTCGGGACAACAGGACCGCGAGGACGGCGATCAGCGCGACCTGCGCGACCTTGTCGACGGCGCCGTAGACGCCGACGTCGGCCGGGAACGAGTACGTCCCGAAGACGAAGTTGATGACGTACCACAGGACGATCTGTCCGGCGGTGAACGGGATTCCGAGCGCGTACACCAGCCGGCGGCGGTACCCCGAGACGATCGCCGTCACGCCCGCGCCGAAGCCCAGGGTCGCGAAGAAGAACGAGATCCCCAACGCCCCCCCGACCAGGAAGCCGAGCGCGACGTGGACGATCCCGGACACGGTCGCGGCGAGGATTCCGATCCAGTGGAGGGGGGTCAACGATTCGACGTCGACGCCGGTGTCGGTGCGTGTCATGAATGTGCGACCCACGGACTCGGTCGGCTTATGTCTACTCCCGCCCCCGAATCGACGGCCGACGAGGGGGCGCCGACCGTCGCCGCCGTGGGTTTATGACGGATCGGTCCGTGTGATCGCCAATGCCACATCGTCTCAGTCGTCGACCGCGGACGGGTGAGTCCGCGTGAGCGACGGCGACGCCGGACGGGCCGTAGAGTTCGTCGGTCCGGAGCGCGTCGAGGTCGTCCCGACGGAGGCGCCCGTCCCCGGTCCTGACGAAGTGGTCGTCGACGCCGCCGTCTCCGCGGTGAGCGCCGGATCGGAGCTGCTCGCGTACCGCGGCGAACTCGACCCGGAGACGGTCGCGGACGAGGAGCTGCCCGCGCTCGACGGCGACCTCTCGTACCCGCTCCGTTACGGCTACGCGGTCGTCGGGAACGTGACCGCGGTCGGCGACGCGGTCGACCCCGCGTGGCGCGGTCGCACCGTCTTCGCGTTCAACCCCCACGAGACCCGGTTCGCCGTCGCCCCGGACGCCCTGCGTCCGGTCCCCGACGGGATCGACCCGGAGACGGCGACGCTGTTCGCGAACGCCGAGACCGCGGTCACGCTGACGCTCGACGCCGCTCCCCGGATCGGCGAGCGCGTCGCGGTGTTCGGCGAGGGCGTCGTGGGGCTGCTCACGACCGCGCTGCTCGCGCGGAGCGGCGTCGAGACCGTCGTCGCGGTCGAGCCGAAGGACCGCCGCCGGTCGCTCGCGGCCGAGTTCGGCGCCGACGCCGTCGTCGACCCGAGCCGGTACGACGGGCGGGCCGGCGTCGTCGACGCCGTGCGCGAGTATACGGGCGGCGTCGACCTCGCGGTCGAGGTGTCGGGTCGCCCCGAGACGCTCGAAACGGCCGTCGAGACGACGCGGTTCGACGGCCGGGTCCTCGTCGGATCGTGGTACGGGACAAAGCGCGCCGACCTCGGCTTCGGCGACCACTTCCACCGCGGGCGCGTCACCGTCCGGAGCAGTCAGGTCTCCACCATCGCGCCGGAGCTCCGCGGGCGCTGGGACCGGGACCGCCGACGTGAGACCGCCTGGCGCGAACTCCGGCGGCTCGACGACGACCTCAACGTCGCCGACCGGCTCGTCACGGACCGCGTCCCGGTCGGCCGGGCGGCGAGCGCGTACCGGCGCCTCGCGGACGAGAGCGAGCCGACCCTCCAACTCCTCTTCACTTACCCATGTACGAACTGACCGTCACCGAGTCGTTCGTCGCACAGCACTACCTCACCGTCCCCAACCCGCCAACCGACGAGGCGGCGCTTCACTCTCACGTGTTCACCGCGGAGGCGACGTTCCGCGGCCCGGAACTGGGCGAGTACGGCTACCTGCTCGATATCGACCTCGCGCTCGACGCCCTGAGCGACGCCGCGGAGCGCTACCGCGACGAGACGCTCAACGACCACCTAGAGGGCAACCCGAGCGCCGAGCGTCTGGCCCGGGCGCTGTTCGACGCGCTCGCGACCGTCGACGCCCCGGCCGCGACGGAGCTGACGGTGACCGTCCGCGAGGACGACGTGGCGAGCGTCTCGTTCACCGGCGACCTGCGGTGACCGTCCGATGCGCGTCACGCTCGTCCTCGCCGGCGACATCGAGTCCGAGTCCGGCGGGTTCTACTACGACCGGCGGCTCCGCGACCGGCTCCGCGATCGCGGGCACGCGGTCGAGGTCGTCTCGCTCCCGCGGGGCTCGTACCGGGAGCGACTCGCGCCGAACCTCCGCGCCCGCCGGCTCGCCGACCGGCTCTCGGAGTTCGACGTCGTCGTTGAGGACGGGCTGGCGCACCCCTCCGTGCTGTGCGCCAACCGACGGCTCGACGCGCCGTCGGTCGCGCTCGTCCACATGATCGCGTGGCGTGCGCGGGCGGCTGAAGGGGTGCGATCGAGCGGGACGGGAGCCGGCGAGCGGGTCCGCGCCGAACTCGGTCGGCGCGGGGTCGCGGCAATCGAGCGCCGATTCCTCCGCGGGGTCGACGCCGCGGTGTACAACGCCGAGACGACCCGCCGGGACGCGGCCGGGCTCGGCGGGCCGGCGCGCAGCGTGGTCGCGCCGCCGGCCGGCGACCGCTTCGAACCGGTGGTCTCCGCCTCGGAGATCCGCGAGCGAGCGCGATCCGGCCCGCTGGAGGTGACGTTCCTCGGCAACGTCGTCCCGCGGAAGGGGCTCGATACGCTCGTCGAGGGAGTCGCCCGGCTCGACCGCGCCGCGGTCGACTGGCGGCTGACCGTCGTCGGCGATCGGACGATCGCGCCCGAGCACGTCGAGCGCGTTGAGGGCATGACCGCCGAGGCCGGGATCGGCGACCGGGTCCGGTTCGCCGGCCGACTCGACGACGCGACCGTCGCGGCGCGGCTGCGCGAGAGCCACGTCCTCGCGGTGCCCTCGCAGTACGAGCCGTTCGGTATGGTGTACCTGGAAGCGATGGGGTTCGGCTGCGTTCCGCTGGCGACGACCGCGGGCGGGGCGAGCGAGTTCGTCCGCGACGGCGACTCCGGGGTCCTCGTTCCGCCTAGCGACCCCCGCGCCGTGTCCCGGGCGCTCCGGGACCTCGACGACCGCGACCGGCTGGCGGAGATGGGGATCGCCGCGCGCCGCGACTACGAGGCGCGCCCGGGGTGGCCCGAGACGCTCGACCGCGTCGTCGACTTCCTGGCGGCGACCGGTAGCGAGAGGCCGCGGGGTGACGCCGCGTGACCGACCACGCGACGTACCTCGACGCGAAGCGGGCGCTCGACGACCGCTCTCTGAACCGCGAGGTCCTCGATCGGTTCGCCGCCGAACTCCCGCCGGAGCCGGAGATACTCGAAGTCGGCGCCGGGACGGCGACGATGGTCGAGCGCCTCGTCGACTGGGGCGTGATCGAGGGGGGCCGGTGGGTAGCGGTCGACGCCCACGAGGCCGCGCTCGCCGCGGGCGAGGCCCGGGTCGGGGAGGCGGTGGGCGACGTGGCCGTCGAGTACCGCGTCGCCGACGCCTTCGACGCTGTGAGCAAGGCGGTGGCCGCGGGAGACCGGTTCGACGCCGTCGTTGGCTGCGCGTTCTTCGACGTGGTCGACGCGGCGCCCGCGGTCGCCGCCCTCGCGGACGTGGCCCCCGTCGCGTACGCGCCGATAACCTATGACGGCGAGACGCGCTTCGCGCCAGCGGACCCCGACGACGACGCCGTCCTCGACCGCTACCACCGACACATGCGGGAGTTCAGGGCCGGGGGCCCGGACGGCGCGGCGGCCTTGGCTCGGGAGGCGACCGTGATCGCGGAGGGGCCGTCTCCGTGGCGGATCGAGCCCCCCTACGAGTCCGGCGAGCGGACGGTCCTCGCGCACCTGCTCGATACGGTCGAAGAGGCGGTCGGAGAGACCGGATACGACGCGAGCGACTGGACGGAGCGGCGGCGAGCGGCGCTCGGCGACGGGCGGCTCCGATATGAGGCCGCGAACCGGGACCTGCTGGTCCGCCTCGACTGACGCCCTCGATCGACGGAGGAGTCCGGCCCGGTCTATCCTTGTCGGGGGACGAACTATGGGCCGATCGGCTCGGTCGGAATCGGCTCCGGGAGCCCCTCGAGCACGAGCGTCGTGTAGTGGAGGAACACGGCCAGCGCCGCGATCGACAGCAGCAGCAGGAAAAGCAGAATCATGCGCTCGTCGCTGCGGACGACCCCGGCGGTGTCCGCGAGAAACGCCGTCAGCGCGCGACACTCGGGCATTGGACTCAGTTGCGCACGCGCTTAGTTAAAACTGCCTGGCGGACCGTTCGGACGGCGCCGATTGGGCCGACCCGCCGGTCCGGCTCGGTCGCGGTCGCTCAGTCGTCAGACGGTGACGGCGGCGATCGGCCGAGCGGTTCGCCGTCGACCGGCTCGTCCGGGTTCGCGTTCACCGCGGCGTCGCTCAGCCCGAGTTGGGCGTCGACGTCGACGTCTTCGCGGACGTGGACGGTGCCGCGGTGAACCGCGATGGCGTCCGCGAGGTGGAGCCGGACCGCGTCGAGCAGGACCTCGGCCTCGAGCGGCTGCCCGCGCCGCTTGATCTCGTTGACCTCGGCCCCCGGCGGCACGTCGAAGGCGCGCTGGGCGATCACCGGGCCCTGATCGAGGTCCGTCGTGACGTAGTGGGCGGTAACGCCAGCGATTCGGACGCCCGCGTCCTTCGCCTGTCGGTACGCCTCGGCACCGGGGAACGCCGGGAGCAGCGAGGGGTGGACGTTGATAATCCGGCCCTCGTACCGGAAGACGACCTCCGGCGAGAGGATGCGCATGTAGCGCGCCAGCGCGATGAGGTCCACGTCGTACTCGGCGAGCAGGTCGAGGAGCCGGCCCTCGTCGGTGTTGCCGTTGCCGTCGCCCACGTCGTAGAACGGCTTGTCGTAGCGCTCCGCGAGCGACCGCAGGTCGCCGCGGTTGCCGATGACCACCGGGATCTCAGCCTCGCCGTCGTCCGCGAGTTCGCCGCGCTCCTCCGCCTCTAACAGAGCCTCGGGGGCGTGCGTCTCCTTCGTGACGAGCAGCGCGACGCGGCGCGCGTCGCGGTCGCTCGGGAACCGGACTTGGATGTCGACGTCGAGCTCGCGGCCGAGCTCGGCGAGCGCGCGCCGGAGCTCGCCGCGCGAGGTCTCCATCTCGGCGGTGTCGACGCGAGTCGTCATCCGGAAGACGCCCTCGCGGACCGCCTGGTCGAGGTCCTCGATGTTGATTCCCCGCTCGAACAGCAGGGAGGTGACCCGCGCGATGAGTCCGGTCTTGTCTCCTCCGACGACCGTGATCTCGGTCAGTTCGCGGGTCACGCGACGATCACCTCCGCGGGTTCGAGCGGCTGCATACACCCGGTGGAGAAGGCGGAGGGGTTTGCCCCTTTCGTTCCGCGCCGTTTCTGCTTCCCGCACGAAAGACCGGTATGTATCCACAAATATGCGTATAAACGGCGTTCCAAAACGGTTTTTACACACGACTCCGCACCAACGACCATGACAGCATACACGGCGACGGTGACGGTCCGGCTGAAGCGGGGCGTCCTCGACCCGGAGGCCGAGACGACCCAGCAGGCGCTCGAACGGCTCGGGTTCGAGCTGTCGGACCTCCGCTCGGCCGACCGGTTCGAGGTCGACCTTGACGCCGCCGACGCCGACGAGGCCGCCGACCGCGCCGACGAGATGGCCGAGCGGCTGCTCGCGAACCCCACGATCCACGACTACGACGTGGCGGTCGCGGAGCGATGACGGTCGCCGTCGTCGAGACGACGCCGATCGTCACCGGCGCGACCCGCGCCGACCCGACGGTCGCGGCCGCCCAAGCGAGGTGGGCGGCGTGACGGTCGCCGTCGTCCAGTTCGGCGGCTCCAACTGTGACCGCGACGCGGTCCGCGCGCTGGACCACCTCGGCGTCGACGCCGAGCGCGTCTGGCACGCGGACGGCCTCCCCGACGACCCCGACGGGATCGTCCTCCCCGGCGGGTTCTCCTACGGCGACTACCTCCGCGCCGGCGCGATGGCGGCGCGCGATCCGATCATGGCGGAGGTCCGCGAGGCGGCCGACGAGGGCGTCCCCGTGATCGGGGTCTGTAACGGCGCGCAGATCGGCTCGGAGTCCGGGTTGACGCCCGGCGCGTTCACCACAAACGCCTCCGCGCGCTTCCAGTGTGAGCCGGTCCACCTGCGCGTCGAGCGCGCTGACACGCCGTGGACCGCCGCCTACGACGAGGGCGACGTGATCGAGGTCCCGATCGCCCACGGCGAGGGGCGCTTCGAGATAAGCGCGGACGCCCACGCCGACCTCGTCGGCGACGACCGCGTCCTCTTCCGGTACTGCGACGCCGACGGGAACGTCACCGACGCCGCGAACCCGAACGGCTCGACCGACAACGTCGCCGGGGTCCTCGGCGAGCGCGAGACGGTCGCGGTGCTGATGCCTCACCCCGAGCGCGCCACGCTCCCGGACCTCGGCCGCAGCACGGACGGCGCGGGGATCCTCGAAGCGTTCGCCTGACCGCGTCCCGACCCTACCGCGCCCGCTTCGCTTCCCGCGCCGGGTCCGGTTCGCCGACCGGCCCCGCCCCGGCTTCGGTCGTCCCGTCGCTCCCCAGTTCGCGCTCCAGCGCCCGCTCGAACTCCGCCTCCGTGAGTTCGCCCTCCGCGTACCGTCGCTGGAGACGTTCGACCGCAGTTTCGTCCGCTCCGTCCGACTTCGATTCTCCGTCGGCGTCACGAGCCAACGCCCGGACGCCGACGACGCTCGCCCCGAGCAGCGCCGCGACCGCGAGGACGGCGACGAGCGAAACGAGCCCCGTCGCGCCGCCCATACCGCCCATACCCCCCATGCCGCCCGCCGTTCCCGACCCCGCTATCCCGCCCATGAGCAGTGTCGCCGCGGGGAGTTCGAGCACTGACATGCGCGATGTTTACATGACTGTGTATAAGTGTGCCGCGGACGTTCGCAGTTCGCAGGACCGCGCCGCCGTCGCCGACCGCCACGTCTCCGGCCGGACGCGGACCGGCAGTATCCGGCCCGACGACTTTTGCGCCCGGACGCCGAACACTCGCCCGTGAAGGCACGCCATATCGACCACGTCAACCTCCGCATCCCGGAAGGCGGTGCCGACGCGGCCCGCGAGTTCTACGGCGAGGCGCTCGGCTTCGGCATCGAGGACGCGCTGTACGCGGCCGGAGAGAAGCCCTTCTTCGACGTGCGGCTCTCCGCGACCGCGGTGATCCACCTGTGGCCGACCGCCGAGTTCGAGCGGCCGGCGAGGACGAACTACGACCACGTCGCGGTCGTCGTCGAGGAGTCGGTCGAGGAGATCGAAGCGGAGCTGGCCGACGCCGGCGTCGAGGTCGAAAAGCGGCTCGACTCCCCGCTCGGCGCGACCGGCGAGGCCGGCGCGGTGTACGTCAGGGACCCGTTCGGCTACCGAGTGGAGCTGAAAGCGCGGGTGTGAGCCGCCGGAGCCCGGCGACGCGTTCGCCGGTGCGGTCATCGCCGCGAGGGGCCGGGGCGTCTCGGATCTCGGGGAACTGGCGGCGACGGGCAACGCGGCCGGCGCGGCCGCGGTGTCGACGGTCTGGTCGTTCGACTCCGACGCCGTCGCGGCGGAAGCAGATCCGTGACCGACGTGTCGGGGAGTTGATGGGGCGGCGCCATGGATCCCATCGGCTCGTCCCGGGCGTCGTCTGAGGAAGAGACTTAGGTGGGTAGGCGGTCTGACCTGCGGTATGGTCTCACGCATCCTCGTCCCGATGGACGACTCCGACCACTCGGTGGAGGCTCTCGCGTACGCGCTCGACAGCTTTCCGGAGGCCGACGTCACGGTGTTACACGTCGTCGGTGTCCCTTCCTCGATGTTCGGCGAAGCGACGGACCTCGCCCTTGCGGACGACATCGACGAGGCCGCCGCCGAACGCGCCGAGCCCGCCTTCGAGCGGGCGCGCGCGGCGGCCGCCGAGCGGGGGCGGGAGATAGACACGGTCGTGGGTATCGGCCACCCGGCCCGGAACATCATCAATCGGGCGGGTGACTACGACACGGTCGTGATCGGCGCTCACGGGGCGGACCACCGCCGCATGACGCGCCGGTTCCTCGTGGGGAACGTGGCCGAAACGGTCGCCAGGCGGTCGCCGGTCCCGGTCACGATCGTTCGGTGACCAGAGCGGCTCCGTCGAACGTTACCATGGCGACGGCGGTACCCGCGATCAGCGCGAGCAGACACCCCGTGGTTCGTGGCGACGACGGTACGACGCGCGACCGCACGCGCAGTCCGGGGTCGTCGTACGTGCCGACCCCGAGCGCCGCGAGCCGCCGCGCCTGGTCGACCGCCGTCACCACGAGCACGAACCACAGCGGGGCCGCGAGCCCGAACCGGACGAACGAGGACGGCAGACTTAGGGCCGCGTCGCCCGACGTCGCGACGACCGCCGGGGTCACGCGAATGACGAGGATGTAGAACAGGAGGTAGCCGAGGCATGCCTCAACCAGCCCGTGCGCAGGGAACTGGCTGTCATCCTCGTCGACGCGACGGGCCGCGCTTGCGACGGACATGCTGATACGCGACCGACGACGAGGGGCGAGTTCAATACGTTACCGCCTGTCGAATAACGGGTGTCGAGCCCCGCTTCCGGAAGCCGACTCCGTGCGGGGGGAACCGCGATCCCCGCCGAGCAACCCTCGCCCCGACGCGGCGGTTTAAGACCCCCGAGCGACAGGGTCGGGTATGAGCGAACAGCAGTCGAGATCGGACGACGGCGAGCGGCGTCGTCGCCGGGAGGACGCGGACCGATTCGCCGGGACGAAAGACGAGGACCTGCCGAGCCGCGAGGTGACAGAGGGGCCGGACAAGGCGCCGCACCGCGCCATGTTCCGCGCGATGGGGTTCGACGACGAGGACCTCTCGTCACCGATCGTCGGCGTGCCGAACCCGGCCGCCGACATCACGCCGTGTAACGTCCACCTCGACGACGTGGCGGGCGCCGCGCTCGACGGCATCGACGCGGCGGGGGGGATGCCGATCGAGTTCGGCACGATCACCATCTCCGACGCCATCTCGATGGGGACGGAAGGGATGAAGGCGAGCCTGATCTCGCGGGAGGTGATCGCCGACTCCGTCGAGCTCGTCTCCTTCGGCGAGCGCATGGACGCCCTCGTGACGGTCGCGGGCTGCGACAAGAACCTCCCCGGGATGATGATGGCCGCGATCCGGACGGACCTCCCCAGCGTCTTCCTCTACGGCGGCTCGATCATGCCCGGGCAACACGACGGCCGCGACGTGACGATCGTCCAGGTGTTCGAGGGCGTCGGCACGTACGCGCAGGGCGACATGGACGCCGACGAACTCGACGAGTTAGAGCGGCACGCCTGCCCCGGCGCGGGCTCGTGCGGCGGGATGTTCACCGCGAACACGATGGCGTCGCTGTCGGAGGCGCTCGGGCTGGCGCCGCTCGGATCGGCCTCGCCGCCGGCGGAGGACGAGGAGCGCTACGCGGTCGCCGAGCGCGCCGGCGAGCTGGCGATGGACTGTATCGAGAACGACCGCCGCCCCTCCGACATCCTCTCGCGCGAGTCGTTCGAGAACGCGATCGCGGCCCAGACCGCGATGGGCGGCTCGACGAACGCGGTCCTCCACCTGCTCGCGCTCGCGGGCGAGGCCGACGTCGACCTCTCTATCGAGGACTTCGACGAGATCTCCCGGCGCACGCCGAAGATCGCGAACCTCCAGCCCGGCGGGAGCCGCGTCATGAACGACCTCCACGAGGTCGGCGGCGTGCCGGTCGTGCTCCGCCGCCTACTTGAGGCCGACCTGCTCCACGGCGACGCGATGACCGTGACGGGCCGGACGCTCGCCGAGGAGATCGCGGCCCTGGAGGAGCGCGGCGAACTCCCGGCCGACGACGATATCGAGGCCGACTTCCTCTACCCCGTCGAGGACCCGAAGGAAGAGGAGGGCGCCATCAAGATCCTCGACGGCAACCTCGCGCCGGACGGCTCAGTGCTGAAGGTGACCGGCGACGACGAGTTCTACCACGAGGGCCCCGCCCGCGTGTTCGAGAACGAGGAGGACGCGATGGAGTACGTCCAGTCGGGGGCGATCGAGTCCGGCGACGTGATCGTCATCCGCAACGAGGGGCCCCGCGGCGGCCCGGGCATGCGCGAGATGCTCGGCGTCACCGCCGCCGTCGTCGGCGCGGGCCACGAGGACGACGTGGCGCTGCTCACCGACGGCCGCTTCTCGGGCGGCACCCGCGGTCCGATGATCGGCCACGTCGCGCCCGAGGCCGCCGTCGGCGGTCCGATCGGGCTCATCGAGGACGGCGACCACGTCACGGTCGACATCCCCGAGCGCGACCTGACCGTGGACCTCTCCGACGAGGAGCTCGACGAGCGCCGCGAGGCGTGGGACGCGCCCGAACCGCCCTACGAGGGCGGCATCCTCGCGAAGTACGGCCGCGACTTCGCCTCGGCCGCGGAGGGCGCGGTGACGAACCCGCGGCTCACGCGGGACTGAACGGGCGGTTCGCGCGCCGTCAGGCGACACCCGGAACGAGGACGAAGAACCCGTAGGCCAGCAGGGTCGACACGGACGGGCCGATGATCCACATCGAGATGTACTTCAGCACCGCTCGGGGGTTGAACAGGTCGCCGGCCTCCAACACCGCCTCCGGTTCCGCCTCGCCGATCGGCGCCGACCGCTCCTCTTCGTCCTCCGAGACGGTTATCGCGCCGGGGACGATCTCGTTGTCCCCGGTGTTCCGGGTGACCGCCTCCTGAACGGTGACCGGCCGCGTCGCGCGTCCCCACCCGATGCCGACGATCGTCATCACCGTGCCCATGACGAGGCTGATCGGGATCCCGAGGTACGAGAGGACCGTCGTGATCGTCGAGGCCGTCGTCATCACGAAGAGGGCCGCGAGCAGGGGGATGTCGCTCAGTTCGCCGCCGACCGACTCCATCGTGCGGCGGGCGATCGTGAAGCCGCCGAGTCCGATCGCGAGCGTGGCGATCCCGATAGCGGTGTTTTCCGGAAGCCCTCCGACGCCGCTGACCAGCGGCGCGGCGGCGTTCGGTACGTTGCTCGCGCCGGCGCTGAACGACATGTAACAGCCGATGAGGAGGACGACGACCGTGCTGATGAGCTCCGTCACGGTCGTGTTCGGGCCGAGTTCCGGCTTCGGTACCCCGCCCTCGCGGTCGAGCCGCAGCAGCGGGCCGGGGGACTTCTCGATGTGGACCCGCCGGTTCACCGCCGGGTAGACGTACCGACCGATCACGACGCCGACCCAGAACCCGATGATCGGGGTCACGATCCACCACGAGATGATCCGCGAGACCGTCGCGTAGTCGAGCGTGTCGGTCGCCAGTCCGAGGCCGGCGATCGCTCCGACGGTCGTCATCGAGGTCGGCACGGGGACCCCGAAGATGTTCGCGATGAGGATCCCGAGTCCGATGAAGAACAACACGGCGACACCCGCCGAGAGCGAGAGCTCCGTCGTGATGATCCCGCCGCTCAGCGTGTCCATCACGTTTCGCCCCACGGTCCAGCCGCCGAGGAAGACGAACGCCGTCATGAGTCCCGCGGCGGTCGTCTTCTTCAGGATGCCGGCCCCGACGGGAGGTCCCCACGCGATGCCGGTCGAGGAGCCGCCGATGTTGAAGCCGACGAACGCCGACGCGACGACCCCGACCGCCAGGAGCGTTTCCACCATCGAATCGTGGTACCGCCATACGAGGCATATAAGTGTCGTAATCGGTCACGATTCGGGCTCGAAACTGCGGCGTTGCGGCCGCGGTTCCGGTGCGGCCGCCGGTCCGGCGTCAGCGGGACTCGCCGCCGTCGGTCTGCGCGGTCTTGACCGACTCGGCGCGCCAGACGTTGCTCCGACGCCCGGCGCGGGAGAGTTCCATCTTCACGACCGACCCTACCGGCAGGTCGGCGACGCGCTCGCGGGCGTCCTCGTCGGCGTAGTCGACGACGTGGAACGTCTCGTTGCGTGGATGGGCACGTACAGTGGTGCAATCGTGATCGTTCTGTGCGGAAATGACGGTGTACGCGTTTGATTGAGACATCTTATCTCGTTATTCTTGGACATCCTATTTCAAGTCTCCGTATATTCACTACGGACGTGAGGCAGGTCGTAATACGGATATAAGGTGTTGAAGCGCCAAGTCGGTCGGACGAATTGCCGGGGATAACTGGGCAGACGACACACCGAGACCGGGCGGGAGGCGCTCGTCGGGAGCGCTCGCGAATCAGCATACCTATTTCCGGCCGCGGCGAAGCCCGCTCATGGACCGAGGCGACGGCCCCGAGGGCGAGACGACCGCTGACGGCGAGGCGGGCCGCAGCGATGGCACGACCGGCGAGCGCGCAACGGACGCGAACACCGACGGCGTGGCGCTGTTCGTCGACGGCCCGAACGTGTTGCGCGAGGAGTTCGACGTGGACCTCGACGACGTGCGGCTGGCCGCCGAGGCCGAGGGCCCGCTGGTGACGACCCGGCTCTACCTCGACGAGCACGCGACGCCGGGGCTGATTCAGGCCGCGGAGGCCCGCGGTTTCGAGGTCGTGATCACGAGCGGCGACGTGGACGTGAAGCTCGCGGTCGACGCCGCGCGGTTCGCGGCCGAGAACCGAATGGACACCCTCGCGATCGCCTCGCGCGACACGGACTTCAAGCCGGTCGTCGAGACCGCCAACGGCTACGGGATCCGGACGCTCGCCATCGCGCCCGGGGAGTTCGGGCGCTCGGACGCGCTCCGCAACGCCGCCAACGGCTCCGTGACGCTCGACGGCGACGAGAGCGACGGCGCCGGGAGCGACGACGACGAGACGGACGCCGGATCGCCCTCGACGCGATAGCGGTCGGGCGACGCCGGCGGCCGCGTATAGCTGAACGCCGACCTCGCGGTTCGCTCGGGGCTCCCCGCGGTCGCCCCTCCCTCACCGCTACCTCCCACGCGCTCCTCGCGCTGGCCGCACCGAATTGTATAAAAGACGGCTACCGGCGGTCGCGAGCTTTCATGAGAGAATCGCTCCCGGCGAGACAACTCACCGCCGCCGTCCGCGACCGAGCCGTCCCAAGAGCAGCGCGCCGAGTCCGCCGGCCAGTCCCGCGAGACCGACGAGGACCACTCCGGTCGCGACCCCGCCGTACCGCGCGGCCGCCGCGTCGATCGCCACCCGTGTCCAGCCGAGGTTCGGCACCGCGAACAGCGCCTTGCCGGCGATCCACTCCTCGGGGACGACCGGGGCGATGCCCGCGCTCTGGTCGTACAGCCCGTTCGCGTCCCCGCGCGTGACGTACCCGTCGTACGGCGCCGGACAGGTTGAGAGCTCCCCGCAGTCGCCGGAGAGCAGGTCCGGGTCGGCCCGCTCCGTCCAGTCCTCGCCCGCTTCCACGGGGAACGCCAAGCGGTGGAACACCGGGCGACCCCCGGCGCCCGGAACGGCGTAAACGACCACGTCTCCCGGTCCGCCGAGCCGCGTCGGCGCGTCCCTGTCGGCGGCGCTCGAGAGGTCGCCCCACGGCGTTCGGTCGGCGGCCGTGACGACGACGAGGTCGCCGCGCTCGACGCCGGGAGTCATGCTGCCGCTCTCGACCGCGACGAACGGCGGCCACGTGCCCACGACGGCGCCGAGCAGGACCGCGACGAGGAGGACGGCGACCGCGGGCGCCACCGCGGCGGCGGTGTCGGGACGGGAACTGCTCACGGTCGGGAGACGGCACGGCGACCGCTTGAGGCTGTCGCTCGAGGTGGTCGGGGCCACGCGGCCGGGCCCGCCGCGGACGCGCGGACCGCCGCTGTCACAACACCTTAGGCTCGCCCGGGAGAGGGTGCGCGTATGACCGACCGTCTCCCTCCGCTCCACGACGACCACGACGCGCGCGGTGCGAAGTTCACCGACTTCGGCGGCTGGCAGATGCCCGTCGAGTTCGACTCGATTCAGACGGAACACGCGGCGGTCCGCGAGTCGGTCGGCGTCTTCGATGTCTCCCACATGGGCGAGATCGAGGTGGCCGGCCCGGACGCGACCGAACTGATGAACCGACTCACCACCAACGACGTGCGCGCGCTCGACCCCGGGGACTCCCAGTACGCCGCGATCACGAACGGGGAGGGCGTGATGCTCGACGACACGGTCGTCTACCGGCTCCCCGACGGGACTCCGGCCGGGGAAGGGGCGGCGTCGCTCGCGGCGTTGGAGAGCGACCACGGCGGCGACCTCGACGCGCCGAGCGGCGACCCGGCGTACCTCTTCGTACCGAACGCGGGCCACGACGGACAGATGGCCGACCGCTGGACCGCGCACCGCGACGAGTGGGGGCTCGACGCGACCGTCGCGAACGCCACGGGGGACTGGGCGATGCTCGCGGTCCAGGGCCCCGACGCGGCCGACGCCCTCGACCAGGCCACGCCCCGCGACCGCGTCGTCGACCTCTCGAAGTTCGAGGCGGCGGTGGCGGCGGTGGCGGGGGTCGAGAGCTGGGTCGCGCGCACCGGTTACACCGGCGAGGACGGCTTCGAGGTGATGTGCCCGGCCGCCGACGCCGGCGCCGTCTGGGAGGCGTTCGTCGACGCGCCCCGCGAGGCGCAGCCGTGCGGCCTCGGCGCGCGCGACACGCTCCGCACCGAGATTGGGTTCCTGCTGTCCGGACAGGACTTCGATCCCGAGGGCGAGCCCCGGACCCCGTACGAGGCGCGGATCGGCTTCGTCGTGAAGCTCGACACGGAGTTCGTCGGCCGCGACGCGCTGGAGGTCCAGAAGGAGCAGGGCGTCGACGAGACGTTCGTCGGCGTCAGGCTCTCGGAGCGCGGCGTGCCCCGCGGCGGGTACGCGGTCACCGACGGCGACCTCACCAGAGTCGGGAAGCTCACCTCCGGGACGATGAGCCCGACGCTCGACGAGCCGATCGGGCTGGGGTACCTCCACGAGTCGTACGCCGACGCCGGCACCGAGGTGAGCGTCGTCGTGCGCGGCGACGAGAAGCGCGCCGAAGTCGTGGTCCCGCCGTTCCTCGACCGCTGAGGTGATCCGCGGCGGCCTCCCGGGCCGCGGCTACGCGTCGACCGTCTCCTTCCGTTTGTCGACCACTTTCACGTCCGCGATCCGCGTGTCGGGGTACTGGCCGTCGCCGTCCTTCTCCGCGGCCTTCACCATGTCCCAGACGGTGTTGAGCCCGGTCGTGACGCCCTCCAGCGCCTCCATCTCACAGCCCGTCTTGCCGGTGGTCTCGACCGCGACCGTCAGCTCGATCCGGTCGTCGCCGACCGCGAACTCGGCGTCGACGTTCGTGATCGGGATCTGGTGGCACATCGGGATCGTCTCCCAGGTGTGTTTCACCGCCTGAACGGCGCCGATCCGGGCGGTCGCGAGCACGTCGCCCTTCTCGACCGCGTCGGCCTCGACCGCCGCGATCGTCCCCGGCGTCAGCCGGATCTCCCCGCGGGCGACCGCTCGCCGGCTGCTGTCGGGCTTCGCGCCCACGTCGACCATCTGGACGTCGCCGGCGTCGTCGGTGTGTGTCAGGCCGTCCGGGCTGCCGTCGCCTCCGTTGCTTCCGTCGCCGGACCGGACCGCGTCCTCCTCACTCATCACGCATCGCCTCCGGCAGCCGATCGGGTAAGTCCGTCGCCACCAACCCCGCGCCGTTCGCCTCCGCGGCCGCGTCGCCGGCCCGGCCGACGGCGTACGCGCCGACCGCGGCCGCCCGGAACGGCTCCGTCACGGCCGCCAGCGCGCCGACCGTCCCCGCGAGCACGTCGCCCGTCCCGCCGACCGTCATGCCGGGGTTCCCGGTGCGGTTGAGCCGTGTCTCGTCGCCGTCGGCGACCACGTCGACAGCGCCCTTCACGAGCAGCGTGTGGCCCAGCCCGCCCGCGAACTCGTCGACCAGTTCCGCGCGCTCGTCCGGGTCTGACGCCCTCTCTCCGCCCATGTCGACGAGTTCGCCCTGGTGCGGCGTACAGATCAGGTCGGCGTCGGTGTCGACCTCGGGGACGACCCGGAGCGCGTCGGCGTCGACGACGCCGCGTCCGTCGTAGCCCGTCAGGAACTCGCGGACGAACTCCCGAGCCCCGTCGCCGTCGCCGAGGCCCGGGCCGAGGACAGTGACATCGCTTTCGGCCGCGAGCGACGCGACCCGGTCGACGTGGGCGGGCCCGACGCGGTCGCCGGGCAGCGCGCGGACGATGAGGTTCGGCGAGAACCCCTGGACCGCGCCGGCGACCGACTCGGGGCACGCCACGCGGACGAGGTCGGCGCCCGCGCGGAGCGCGGCCAGCGCGGACAGCGTCGGCGCCCCGGTGTACGGTCCGCCCCCGACCACCAGCACCTCGCCGTTGTCCCCCTTGTGCGAGTCCGGATCGCGGTCGAGCCCGAGGAGATCGCCGGGGCCGGTGAACCGCTCCGCGGCGGCCGGGATCCCGATGTCCGCGACCGTGACGGCGGCGGCGTCGAGTCCGGGCTTCTCGTCGTGGAACGTCACCACGCGGTCGGCGTCGACGGCGACTGGGTCGGCCGGACCGTCGGTCGCCGCCTCGCCGGTCGGTTCGCCGGTGTCGGCGTCGATCCCGGAGGGCACGTCGACCGCGATCACCGTCGCGTCGGTCGCGTTGATCGCCGCGGCGGCGGTCCGTTCCGGCTCGCGGAGGCCGCCGGAGACCCCAGAGCCGAGCATCGCGTCGACGACGACGTCCGGGCCGTCGCCGTCGGGAGCGGCGAGGGAGAAGTCGCGGGAGTCGGTGACCGTCTCGGTCGTGATCTCCGTCGCTTCAAGCGCCGCCCAGTTCTCCCGCGCGATGTCGGTCCGGATCGTCGCGGGGCGTCCGAGCAGGTGGACCGTCACGTCGTACCGCTTCAGGAACCGCGCCGCGACGAGGGCGTCGCCGCCGTTGTTCCCGCGGCCGCAGACGAGCGCGACGGCGGCACCCGGGTCCGCGACGGCCCGCACTTCGCGGGCGACGGCGTTACCGGACGACTCCATCAGCTGTTTGCGCGGGACGCCGAGCGCGGCCGCGTTGGCGTCGACGGCCGCCATGCGATCGGTCGTGATCATGCTCGGCGGTTCGAGCGCCCGGAGATTAAGCGGCCGGGGTCAGAGCCACCTCGACAGCGCTGCGCCCGCCGCGCTTCGGAAATGAAAATGTTGAAGCGGTCAGGTGGAGAACTCGGCGAATAACTGTGGCATCGGTACCCCTCGTCGGCCCGGCCGCCCCGGCAACCCCCTCCGCGGCCGACGTACCCGGCTCGTCCCCTCCGCGCCGAGTCCGCCCCGGCGGCCGCGGCCGACCGCGACCGCACGACCGACAGACGCCATCATGAACATCGGCTTCTTCACAGACAGCTACTTCCCCGGGATCGACGGCGTCACCTACACCATACAGGCGTGGCGCGAGCGCCTCGAAGCGCGGGGCCACGACGTGTACGTCGTCTACCCCGCGAGCAGCCACGAGCCCGACGACGGCGAGATCCCGGTCCGCTCGCTGCCGAACCCGTTCTACCGGCAGTACCGCTTCCCCACCTACCGCCGCCTCTCGACGCTCCCCGACCTCGACGTCGTCCACTGTCACGGCCCGGCGTCGACTGGGTTGATGGGGCTCCGGTACGCGAAGCGGTACGGCGCCACCTCGGTGTACACCCATCACACCCCCGTGGAGGACTACTTCGTCCAAGGGCTCAAGTCCGAACGGCTCGCCGCGCTCGCGGGACGGGCGTACGTCGCCTACGAGAACCGCTTTTTGAACGCGTTCGACTGCGTCACCGCCTCGACCTCGCGGATCCGCCGCGACGTGAAGCCGTACCGGCTCCCGGTCGGCATCGAGATGGACCGGTTCCGCCCCCGCGAGAACGCCGGCGCGGACTCGCTGGCGGCCGACGGGGGACCGAACGGAGACGACCGGCCCGTCGTCGGGTACAGCGGTCGGATGACCCGCAAGAAGAACGTCGACGAGATTCTCCGGCTCGCGGCGCGGCTCCCCGAGGCGCGGTTCGAACTCGTCGGCGAAGGGCCGGTCCGGGCGGAGCTGGAGGCGGACGCCTCAGCGAACGTCCGGTTCCACGACTTCCTCCCGCGGGAGGAACTCCCCGACTTCTACGCCGCGCTCGACGTCTTCGTCACGGCCTCGACCTGCGACACGCTCGGGCTCTCGACGCTGGAGGCGAACGCCTGCGGCACCCCGGTCGCGGCCGCCGACGTGGCGCCGTTCGACGAGACGATCGGTCCGGAGAACGGCGCGCGGTTCGCGCTGGACGACCTCGACGACATGGAGCGCGCGGTCCGCGACTGCCTCGACGGCGACAGGGACACCCGCGCCGCGGTCGAGCGGTTCTCGGTGGAGCAGACCGTCGACGAGCTCGAATCGATCTACGGGGTGACCGGCTAGATGGGCGCGGACAACGTCGACGCCTTCCAGCGGCTCGTGTTCTCGGTGCCGCGGCTCCGGGTTCAGGCCGCCGCGCTCGTCCTTCTGAGCGGGGTGTACGGCGTCGCCACGGTCGCGGCGATAACGGTCTTCACGCCGTTCGCTCTGGACCCGTCGCGGATCGTGCCGGTGGCGGTCCTCATCTTCCTCGTCCCGTTCGTCGTCGCCGCGGAGCTGTTCCCCCGCGTCCTCGACGGCTACCCGCGGCCGTGGAGCTACTTCCTCGCGCTCACCTCACAGTTCGTCCTGTTCGTGTACGCGCTCGTGCTCTCCGGCGCGGACAACGTCGGGAACGCGTGGAGCATCATCTGGCTGAGCTTCATCACGCTGTACCTGCTCAACATCCTAGTGCTCGTCGTCTCGACGGGGATCGACCGCTCCGACCGGATCCTCCTCGCGTCGCTCGCCGAGCCGGCCCTGCTCATCGCCGCCTTCTACGCGCTGGGCGGGAGCGAGCTCGGCTTCTCGACGTACCGCCACGTGTTCGCGTTCGCGTCGCTGCTCATCGCGGCCGGGTTCCTCGTGTTGGTGCTCCTCGTCGTCGACTACCTGATCCGGAGCAACACCGACGTCTCCGCGTTCGCGCTCACCTCCGGGCTGCTCCGGAACGACCGCGAGTCGCTCGACTTGGGCGTCGAGGCTCGCCCCGCGGTCGAGACGTTCGCGGTCGACAACGGGGACCGGCTCACCGTCGCGGCGCCGTGGGTCCACCCCGGTCCGCTCGGCGGGTTCGGCGGCGGCCAGCTGAGCGGGAACCTGATCGACGCGCTGAACGGCGCTCGGGAGGGCGAGGACGGCGCGGCCGACCGCGCCGCGGTCGCGGCCGACGGCGGAGCCGCCGCGGACGGCGACGCCGGCTTCTTCTTCCACGTCCCGTGTACCCACAAGGAGGACCTCTCGGACCCGGCGGACGCGGAGCGGATCCTCGACGCGGTCGCGGACCCGGACCGGACGGAGCGAGTCTCGCGGCTCGTCACCGAGTCGTACGGCGAGCGGGAGGGGTACGCGGACGTCAGGTTCCACGGCCGACGGATCGGCGACCGGCAGGTGATCGTCCTCCACGGCGAGGGGATCGACGACTACGACACCGGCGTGTTCATGCGCGACGTGGACCACGACGAGGTGCTGCTGATCGACCAGCACAGACACGACATCCAGAACGGCCCCGAGGTGGAGATACAGTACGGCTCCGCCGAGGCCGACCGACTGAAGCGCGCGTTCGACGACTTCCGCGACCGGCTCGCGACGGCCGACCTCGCCGACGGCTACGCCGCCGGTTTCGCGGTGACGCGGACCGCACAGAACGCGCTGGCGATGGTCGAGTCCGTCGACGGACAGGAGGTGCTCTGGATCGGCGTCGACACGAACGGCCTCACCCCGGACGTGCGGGCGACCGCCGACGCGTACCGCGACGAGTTCGACGCCGTGATCCCCTTCTCGACGGACACCCACGCGTCGATCCACGAGCTGGCGAACATGCGCGAGTCCGACCTCGACGCCATCGAGCGCGCGGTCGACCGCGCCGTCGACGACGTCGCGCCCGCGACCGTGGGGTTCGCGAGCCGACGGACGGAGCCGGTGAAGCTGCTGAAAAATGACTACAACGGGCTCGTGTTCAGCGTCAACATCCTCATCCGCCTGACGATCATCGCCCTGGTGACGCTGTACGTGCTGCTCGTGCTGTGGCTCTTCTTCTGAGACGGGGGTACTCCGGGCGAAGCCGCACCCGCCGTTTTTGTGCGCTCGCTCCGAGACCCCGATATGGTCTCCCGGACCCTCCTCCTCAGCACCGATCGGACGCCGAAACGCGCCCTCGGCGTCGTCGCGGCCGCGTTCGTCGCCGCCTCGCTCCTCGTCGTCCTCCCGTGGGAGCCGACGGGAGCCGCCGGACGCTATCCCCTCTGGGCGGCCCTCATCGCCGTCGCGGTCGGCGCAGCCGGGGACGCCGGACGACGTCGCGGCGGCCTCCTCGTGGGCTGGGGAGCCGTCTTCCTCGCGACCGTCTGGGTCTTCGTCGTCCCGCCGCTCGCTGCGCTCGCCCGCGGCGATACGCTCGGCGACGGCGGGTACGCGGTCCCGCGTCCGTCCGTCGTCGCTCTGCGTCCCCGCGCCGAACTGCTGACCGGGCTCCGGATCGGCCCGGTCGTCGCTCTCGTGGCCGCTCTCACGCTCGGGAGCGCGGCATTCGTCGCCGGCGCAGCGGTGCGCAGACGGACGGATCGGCCGTGACGACCCGCGCTACTCGAACGCCTTGACCCCGAGGGCGGAGGCCGACGCGCCGCCGATCACCATCGGGAGCCAGTAGACCGCGCCGCGGAAGACCAGGACCGCGGCGGTGATCGCGGACGCGGCGACCCCGGTCGTGGGCACGAGGAGACCGACGAGCGCGGCCTCGATGCCGCCGAGTCCGCCCGGGAGCGGCGTCGCGCCCGCGACGTACGACAGCGGGACGACGAAGACGGGGATCAACGGCGAGACCGGGTGCCCGACCGCGGCGAACGCGACGGTGAGCGCGGCCGCCTGAAACAGCCACCCGACGAGCGAGAGGGCGACGATGCCGAGGAGCCGCCGCCGGTCCGTGCCGACGCGCTCGATGTCGGCGAAGAAGTTCCCCAGCCGGTCGGCGAGCCCCGCCTCGATCGTCTCGGCGTCGAAGCGCTCGAACCGCCCGAGGAACGGCCCGACGGCGCCGGGGACGCGGTCGACGACGGCGGTGCGGTAGCGCCAGATGAAGGCGATCGCCGTGACGATCGCGGCGATCAGGCCGACCGCGCTCGCGACGGCGAACCCGACGCGGTCGCCGACCGCGGTGGTGGCCGCGTACGACCCGACGCCGAGGAACACGAGCGAGACGGAGGGGACGACGTTGAGCACGTCGACGCTCGCGATGCCGACGAGCCCCGTCTCGTAGCGCGCCTCACCCACCTTCGAGATGAGCGCGGCGGCGACCGGCTCGCCCCCGGCCTGCCCGAACGGGGTGACGTTGTTGGCGAACGCGGCGCCGCTGTACACGAGGAACGCGGTCGGGACGGACATCTCGACGTCGAGCGCGCCCAACACCGCGCGCAGCATGAGGCTCCACGCGGCGAGCCAGCAGAGCCCCAGTCCGGCGGCCGCGGCAACGAGCGCCGGGTCGGCGCGGGCGAGCGCGTCGACGACGCGATCGACCCCGACGACGACGAAAAGCACCGCGAGGAGGAGGACCGCGCCGCCAGCCCCCAAGATTAGCGCGCGCCGTTGTGGGCCTTCCATAGACGGGGTGGGTCGGTAGCGAACTTGAAACGTCTGCTTCGCGGCCGCCGCGCGGCCCTCTCGACCCCGGAGGCGCCGAATGGGAATACATACGTACCGGCGGGCCGACGACTCACCCAATGGAAGATCAGCGGTTCCTCGAGTCGGACTGGGACTACTGTCTGGTGCTCGACGCGTGCCGGTACGACGTGTTCGCCGACGTGTACGACGAGTACCTCGACGGGACGCTCGAAAAGCGCGAGAGCGTCGGGTCGTCGACGCCGGAGTGGGCCTACCGCACGTTCACGGGCGAACACGACATCGCGTACTTCTCCGGGAACCCGTTCATCAACGACCTCGGGATCCCGCTGAACGAGCTCAAGTGGGGCGCCAGCTGCGACTACGAGTGGACCGCCTCCGAGCACATCAGCGACATCCACGACGTCTGGAAGACCCAGTGGGACGACGATCTCGGCACCGTCCCGCCGGAGGGGCTCACCCGGGCGTACCGGAACAACCTCGACGCGGTCGAGCGCGCCGACCGCACCGTCCTCCACTACATGCAGCCGCACGCTCCCTACCTCTCCCGCGGGAAGGGGCAGAAGCTCAAGCAGATCCAGAAGGGGATCAGAGAGCAGGGGGAAGAGGAGGCGAGCGACGGCGGCGACGACGACGGCGGACTGCTCTCCTCGCTCAGCGACACAGTCCGGCCGAAGATCGAGAGCCGGCTGGACGACAGCGAGTTCGCCCAGAAGGCGGGGCTGTGGCTCGAACTCGACCCGAAGGACCTCGTGACGGACGGCACGCGCGTGACCGCGCTGTCGATGTACGAGGAGAACCTCCGGATCGCCTTGGAGAGCGTCTCGGAGCTCGTCGAGGAACTCGACGGCGACGTCGTCGTCACCGCCGACCACGGCGAGGCGTTCGGCGAGGAGGGCGTCTGGGAACACCACATCGAGACGTACATCCCCGCGCTGATGGAGGTCCCGTGGCTGGAAGTCGAGTGATCGGCTCCAACCGGGTCCACCGCCGGTGTCTCCGATGAAGGTCAGCCACTACTTCGAGTTCGAGGAGCACGTCACCGGCGGGATGGCCGCGTCCGTCGACCACCAGCGCAAGATGTTCGACCGGGTCGGGATCGAGTACACCACGGAGCCGACGCTGGACGCCGACGTACTCCACCTCAATCTGATGGGCCCGCGCTCGGTCTGGTACGCGCGGCGCGCTCGGAAGGCGGGCGTGCCCGTCGTCGCGCACACCCACGTCACCGCCGAGGACTTCGGCGACAGCTTCCGGTTCACGAACGCGCTCGCGCGACCGCTGAAGCCGTACCTCCGGCGCGCGTACGGGCTCGCAGACCGGCTCGTCTGTCCCTCCGAGTACAACCGCGACGTGATCCGCGGGTACGCGGACGTGCCGACGACGGTCGTCTCGAACGGGGTCGACCGCGAGAAGCTCGACGGCTTCGAGTCGCTGGAAGCGGAGTACCGCGAGCGCTACGACCTCGACACGCCGACGGTGTTCATGGTCGGCCACGTGATCAAGCGGAAGGGGTTAGAGACGTTCGTCGAGACGGCCCATCGGATGCCGGACGTCGACTTCGCGTGGTTCGGCCACGTCGACCGATCGCTGAAGGGCCGCGAGACGAAGCGGCTCATCGACGAGGCGCCGTCGAACTGTACGTTCACGGGGTTCGTCGACGACATCCGAGGCGCGTACGCCGCGGGCGACGTGTTCTGTTTCCCGACCCACGAGGAGAACGAGGGGATCGCGCTGCTGGAGGCGATGGCGGCCGGGAAACCCCTCGTCGTGCGCGACATCGAGACGTTCTCGTGGCTGGAAGACGGCGAGGAATGTCTGAAGGTTGGCAGCGAGGGCGGTGGAGACGGCGCCGCGAGCGCGGACGTCACTGACGCCCCCGGAGACAACGTCGAGGGCTTCGTCGACGCGCTAGACGAGCTCCGCGACGCCGACCGCCGGGCGGGACTCGGCGCCAACGCCGCGGCGCGAAGCGAGGAGTTCTCGCTCGACGCGATCGCCGACCGGTACCGCTCGCTGTACGCGGATCTCGTTTGAGCGGTCCGGAGCGGCCGATCGGCGGCCGTTCGCGGAAACTTGCGAAAACCGCAGTTGGTATGTCCTCCGGTCGACTCCGTAGAGCCAAATGACTCGTGTGAGCGTTATCGGCTGCGGGAACATGGGCGGCGCCCTGCTCAGGGGGCTTGCCCGCGCGGAGGGGTACCACCTCACGGCGATCGACCTCGACCCCGAGGCGCTCGCCGCGATCGAAGACGCCGTCGACGAGACGACCGAGGACGTGGCGGCGGCGCGCGACGCCGACATCGTCGTCCTCGCGGTGAAGCCCGACGTGGCGCCGGCGGTTCTCGACGACCTCGACCTCCGGGCGGACCAGCAGCTCGTGACGCTGGCGGCGGGGCTTCCCCGCGAGTTCGTCGCCGAGCGCACGGACGCGCCGGTCGTCAGGATCATGCCCAACCTCGCCGCCGAGACGGGCGACATGGCCGCGGCGGCGACGAACGCGGGCCTCACCGACGAGGTCCGCGAGATGCTCGACGCGGTCGGGGAGTTCGTCGAGGTCGACGAGTCGCTGATGCACGTCTCGACCGCCGTCAACGGCAGCGGCCCCGCGTTCGCTTTCTACCTGATCGACGCGATGAAGCAGGGCGGGATCGACAGCGGACTCGACCCCGAGCAGGCGGAGACGCTGGCCGCCCAGACGTTCAAGGGCGCCGCGGAGACGGTGTTGCGCGACGACCGCAGCGTCGACGAGCTGATCGACGCGGTCTGCTCGCCCAACGGGACGACGATCGAGGGGATGGACGTGCTCTGGGACAGCGACGCCGACGAGGCGGTCGAGGACGCCGTCGCGGCCGCGGAGCGTCGCTCCCGAGAGCTCGCCGAGGCCTTCGACGATGCCTGAGGACGCGAGCGTCGAGCGAGTCGGCACGGCAGACCCCGACCGCGTTGAGGCCGCTCGGCGGGAGGCGGCCGGCGCGGACCGGGTGATCGTCAAGGCCGGAACGAACTCCCTGACCGACGCGGACTCCCGGCTCGACCGCGTGAAGCTCGACAAGCTCGTCGCCGACGTGATGGACCTCCGCGAGCGCGGCACCGAGGTCGTGTTGGTCTCCTCGGGGGCGGTCGGCGCCGGCACCGGACGGCTCGACGTGGGACCGGAGTCGCGCGACGGGGTCGACTCGATCGCCGAGAGTCAGGCGCTCTCGACGGTCGGACAGGGGCTGTTGATGCGCCACTACACGCAGAGCTTCGAGCGGTTCGACCAGGACGTGGCGCAGATCCTCGTGACGGGCACGGACCTCGACGCGCCGGAGCGGTTCGACAACTTCACCAACACCGTCGAGAAGCTGCTGTCGTGGGGCGTCGTCCCCGTGGTCAACGAGAACGACGCGGTGGCGACCGACGAGCTCCGGATCGGCGACAACGACATGCTGTCGGCGTCGATCGCGATCGGTCTCGACGCCGACCTCCTCGTGACGCTCACCGACGTCGACGGCGTCTACACCGGGAACCCGAAGCGCGACGCGGACGCCGAGCTGATCGAGGCGGTCGACGACGGCTACGAGCGGCTCCGCGAGATCGTCGGCGACGGCACCGCGACCGACTTCGGCGGGATCCGCACGAAAGTGGAGGGCGCCCACGACGTGAGCCGCAACGGGATCCCAGCGATCATCGCGGGCTCCGCCGAGCGCGACGTGTTAGCGCGGATCGTAGCGGGTAAGCCGACGGGCACGCTATTCGTGCCAGAGACTGGTGACGACGATGAGTGACACCGACACGGAACCGGACACCGACGTGGAGGCCGACACCGACGAGCTGGCCCGGCGGGCCGAACGCGCCGCGCTCCGGCTCGCGAACGCCGACGAGGCGACGCGGAACGAGGCGCTCCGGTCGATCGCCGACGCGATCCGCGAGCGCGAGTCCGAGATACTCGACGCGAACGCGGTCGACGTCGAGGAGGCGGAGCGGATGCTCGCCGAGGGGGAGTACACGCAGGCCTTAGTCGACCGCCTGAAGCTCGACGAGACGAAGATCGAGGAGATCGCCTCGATGGTCGAGTCGGTCGCCGCACAGGACGACCCGCTCGGGGAGACGCTCGCGGCGCGCGAGCTCGACGAGGACTTGGAGCTGTACCGGGTCGCCGTGCCGATCGGCGTCGTCGCGACCGTGTTCGAGTCCCGGCCCGACGCCCTGGTCCAGATCGCGGCGCTCGCGTTGAAGTCCGGCAACGCCGTCGTCCTCAAAGGAGGCAGCGAGGCTAGCGAGTCGAACCGCGTGCTGTACGAGGCGATCGTCGAGGCGACCGCCGACCTGCCCGACGGCTGGGCCGCGCTCATCGAGGCGCACGAGGAGGTCGACCGCCTGCTCGAACTCGACGACCGCGTCGACCTCGTCATGCCGCGCGGCTCCTCGGAGTTCGTCTCCTACATCCAGGAGAACACCCAGATCCCCGTGTTGGGACACACCGAGGGGATCTGCCACGTCTACGTCGACGAGGCGGCCGACTTGGAGATGGCCGAAGCCGTCGCCTTCGACGCGAAGGTCCAGTACCCGGCGGTGTGTAACGCCGTCGAGACGCTGCTCGTCCACGAGTCCGTCGCCGACGCGTTCCTCCCCGGTCTCGTCGAGCGGTACGAGGCGGCCGGCGTCGAGCTGCGCGGCGACCGGCGGACCCGCGAGGTCGTCGACATCGAGCCCGCGACCGACGACGACTGGGACACCGAGTACGGCGACCTCGAACTGTCGATCGCCGTCGTCGACGACGTGTACGCCGCGGTCGAACACGCCAACGACCACGGATCGAAACACACCGAGTCGGTCCTCACCGAGGACGCCGAGACGGCCGAGACGTTCATGACCGGCGTCGACGCCGCGAGCGTGTTCCACAACGCGTCGACGCGGTTCGCGGACGGCTACCGCTACGGGCTCGGCGCCGAGGTCGGCATCTCGACCGGCAAGATCCACGCCCGCGGGCCGGTCGGACTGGCGGGGCTCACCACGTACAAGTACTACCTCGAGGGCGACGGCCACCTCGTCGCGAGCTACAGCGGCGAGGACGCGGTCCCGTTCACGCACCGCGAGCTCGACGGTGCCGAGTGGGCGCCGGGCTCGCTGTCGACGCGATAGCGACGGCGCCGATACCCCGTCGGTCCGATCGCCGCCAGTCGGTCGGCCCGTGACTGCGCGGACCGCGAGGGGCGGGCAGCCGACCCGTGCCAGTCGCTCACTCGCCCGTCGCGCCGGGGACGATCGTCACCGGCACCGATGCTCCCTCGGCGACGGCGAACGCGGTGTTCCCCTCTCGGAGCGACGCCAACTGGCCCTTCGACCGGTGCCCGATCACGATGTGCTCGACGGCGACGTCGTCCGACATATCGACGAGCTGTTTCCCGACCGCCGTTCCGGACCGAAGCCCGCTCCGGTCGAGATGTTCGAGCGTGACCGTCGTCCCCACGCCGATATCCTCGACGAACGACTCGATCTCGTCGCGGAAGCTCCGCTCCGCCCCAGACGCGCTCGCGTTGCTGATGACGTGGGCGACCGTCAGCGACTGACCGGTCGCCTGGGCCAGCCGCGCCGCGGTCTCGATCACCGCCTCGTAGCGGTCGTCGTCGCTGATGGCAGCGAGAATAGCCATACGCCTCTCACGTGTCAGATAATATTAGCCGTTGCTCCGGTCGAGGTCGGTCGTCCGTTCGCCCCGCTCGTCGCCCGCCGGAGGCGCGGGCGCCACCGTGACGGGCCGGAGTCCTCCCAGTCAGGCGTCGAACTCCGGCAGTCGCCCGCCGTCGACGGCGACGTTCTCGCCGCTGACGTACGCGGCGGCGTCGCTCAGGAAGAACCGGAGCGGCGCGGCGACGTCCTCGAAGCCCGCCGGGCGGCCGCGGGGGAAGTCCTCGACGCCGGCCTCGGTGTTCGAGACGGCGAACGGCGAGACGGCGTTGACCGTGATCCCGTCGTCGCTGGTGTCCGCCGCCAGCATCCGCGTGAACATGAGCACGCCCGTCTTCGCGACGAAGTAGGGGAAGTTCACGGGGTGGGCGTGCATCCGGTCGCTGTCGGCGAAGCCGAGGTTCACGATTCGGCCCCACCCCTGGTCGCGCATGGCGGGCAGGGCCCGACGCGAGCAGAGCACCGTGCCGTAGAACGTCGTCTCGACCACGTTCCGCCACGACTCCCACTCGATGTCGCTCCAGTGGCGAGCGTCGAAGTCGCCGACGTTGTTGACGAGGATGTCGACCGACCCGACCTCGGCCTCCACCGTGTCGAACAGCTCGTCGACGGCGTCCGGGTCGGTGATGTCGGCTTGAGCGGTGACTGCGGTCCCGCCTCGCTCGCGGACCTCCTCGGCGGTGGCGGTCGCCGCCGCCTCGCTCTCGTTGTAGTGTACCACGACGTCGGCGCCGCAGTCGGCGATCGAAAGCAATAGCTCGCGGCCGACGCGCTTCGCGCTGCCGGTCACGAGGGCGGTCCGTCCGCTCAGGTCGGGGCGTAGCTCCATGCGGGATCCATGCACCGGATCGCTCCTAAGCGTTCCTCACGGATCGCGGCGTCGGCGGTCGGTGGTCGGCATCGCCTCGAAAAAGCAGTGGCGCGACGGCGACCGGCGAGTCGACCGCCGGGTTACTCGTCGTCGCCGCCGTCCGTGAGGATCTCGACGTCCGTCGCCTCGTCGGGTTCGGACAGCGACGGGTCTTCGGCGGTCTCCTCGCTCGTCGCCTCTTCGTCTCGCGTCCACTCTCGCGGAGTGCGTCCGTGACACATGGTACAGTATAACATACTGATTGCGGAGGATTAAATCCTCGGTCGCGATCGGCCCGTATCGACCGCGAAAGGCCCTCGCAGCCGGCCGACCGCTCGTTACGCGACCGGTGCCGACGCGGGTCCGGCGGAGTGGCCGCTAGGGGGAGACCGGCGGTGGGAGGTCGACGAGCAGCGACACCGCGACGGCGACCGCCACTGGGGGCACGAGCAGGAGCGACGCGACCGTCTGCCACCACCGTCCCGGCGCGCGAAACCGACCCGCGTTCCGCGCCGCCACCGGGTTCGCCGCGACGGCCACGTCCCCGCCCGAGAGCGTGGCCCAGTACGCGATCAGCGGAAACAACGCGACCGCGAGCGGGGAGTCCGCCGGCAGCGCGGTCCCCACTCCGACGGCGACGGCGAGGTTGATCGGGAGCGGCGCGAGCGCGCAGACCCGAATGACGCTCGTCGACGTCGACGGCGGAATCGTCGCGTCGAACTGCCCCAGGGGAATCCCGCTCGCGTGTTCCGGGAGAAGCGTGATCTCGGGGGTCATGCCGGCCAGTCGCGCCACCGCCGCGTGCGCGAGCTCGTGCGGTCCGACGAGGATAGCGACGAGAGAACGCAGCGCACGGACTGCCATCGGACGCTCACTCGGCGTCCCGAACGGTCGTGTGACGGGCAGGTTCGGCCGGGTCGGTCGCGGCGTCGGCGGCCGCTCCGCCTGCTCCGAGGTCGTCGTCACGCATACAGCCTAGCAACGGTCAGACGGCGCTTCAATCCGTCGCCCACGCTGACAGCCCGAGAGGGCCGTCGCCGCAGCGACACACGCGCCGCCCGAACGTCCCCGTGGAGAGAGTGTCACTGGGAGCCGGCGTACACGTCGGTCCTGCTCACCCCTGAAGGAGGTTCATCACCTCGTCGGCCACGCCGGGCTCGACGGCGACGACGTAGCGCTTCCCCGGCGTGAGCGTCGTGTCGGGACGGGCGACCTGTTGGGCGTCCGCGGCGGAGACGACCAGGGTACCGTCCGGAAACCGGACCTGCGTGAGCGACTTCCCGGCGGCCGGCGCTCCCTCCGCGATGCGGACGAGCATGATGTCGAGGTCGCCCGTCACGTCCGTCAGCGCTTGGACGTCGTCACCGACGATCTCGTTCGCCGCCACGCGGGCACCCGCTCGCTCCGGGAACAACACCGCGTCGACGAACCGCGTGTACGCCTCGCCGGCGGCCCGGTCGATGCGAGCCACCGTCCGAGTCCCCGGAGAGAGCTCCCTGGCGGCCAGACAGACCGCGAGGTTGAGCCCCGTCTCCCCGGTGAGCGCCGCGACGACGTCCGCCCGTTCGACGCCGGCCTGCTCGATGATGTCGGGGTTCGTCGCGTCGCCGCGGATCACCGTGGCGACGTACTCGTCTGCGATCTCGGAGACGACGTCTTCGTCCCGCTCGACGATCGTCACCTCGTGGCCGTGGTCTGCGAGTAGCTCAGCCGTTTGGAAGCCGACACGTCCGCCGCCCGCGATCACGATGTCGAGTGAACTCGTCATGGATTCAGTCCTCCGCCTCCGGAATGGCCGTCGCGTCTGCCGCCGCCGAGTCCGCGTCCGGTTCCGCCCGCAGTCTGTTGAGCGCGAGATACGCGGCGCCGCCGAGCAGGATCCACGCCGCGCTGAGCGCTAGCGCCAACGGGTCCGTCCGCAGCAGGTACTCCACGAGCACCCCGGTCAAGACCAGGTTGAGCGCGATGCCGATTAGCGGGGGGGCCGGATAGAACGGCATCTCGTATGGACGGTTCATGTCGGGTCGCTCGCGTCGCAGCCTGATCGCGGCGACGTTGACGATGACGAACGAGAGCAGGAAGAAGAGGCTCGACATGTTCCCCGCGCTCTGCGTCGGCAGCGCGACGGAGCCCAACATGACCACGGCGCTCGCGAGGATCGCGACGAACGGCGTCCCGTATCGGTGGTGGATCTGGCCGAACGAGGGCAGCAACTGCCCCTCGCGTCCCATCGAGAACGCGACCCGCGAAGAGGCGATCACGACCGCGTTTAGCGCCGTCAGCGTCGAGAACACGGCGCCGAAGACGACCAGCGCGCCGCCGTTCCGGATGATCGGGAGGCCGGTCGGCATGAACGAGGTCGCCGCCGCGGCGATCCCGGCCTCCCCCGCCTCCGCGAGCCCCTCTGCCCCGAGCGTTCCGACGGCGACGGTGACCACGGCCAGGTAGACGACCACGGTCACGGCGAGGCTCACAAAGATCGCCTTCGGAATGTTCTCCCGGGGATTCTTCACCTCCTCCGTGACGGTCGTGATGAGGTCGTACCCCTCGAAGGCGATGAACGTGAGCCCCATCGCCGGTAGGACCGCTCCCGCTCCGCCGCCAGCGGGGAACAGCGGCTGGAACTCGGCGCCCGAGAACATCGGCGACGCCAGCCCGAAGGCGACGAACACCACGAGGATGCTCACCTTGATTATCGTGAACACCGTCTCTGCCTTCCCGCTGGCGGCCGTTGAGACGGCGTTGAGCGCCACCAACACGAAGACGGCGACGAACGCCAGCAGGAAGCCCGGGCTGACCTGCGCGCCGACGACGGGAAGGATGACGTCACCGACCTCCTCCGGCGGAGCGACGGCCCCGTAGACGTGGAGCAGTTCGAGGAAGTTCGGAGCGAATCCCAGCGCGTAGAGTGCCCCGGCGATCATGTACGCGAACCAGAGCATCCAGCCCATGATGAACGACGAGAGGTCGTCGAATATCTCCCGGACGAACGCGTACCCGCCGCCGCTCTTCGGGATCGAGCTGGCGAGTTCGGCGTACGACAGGCCGGTGAACGCGGTGACGACCCCGTTGAGCGCGAAGACGACGATCGCCGCCGGACCGGCGATTTCCGCGGCCAGTCCGGTCAGTACGAAGATGCCGGCACCGATCATCGCCCCCATGCCGATCATCGTCGCGTCGAGCAGTCCGAGCTCGGCTTCCGGAGAACGAGTCTCGCTTCCGCTCATCGGTCGTGAAAGCCGCGTCCCGTATCGTCCATCGTACGCCCCGAAACTGGTACTCTCGTCACTTTATACCCCGGGTGAATTCGGGAGTCGCGGAATCGTGGCGGGGCCTGATACGCCCGCCCGGTGGCAGCGCGCTGGTAGTTGTTCCAGAGGGCCGGAATCCGGCCCTGATTAAAGCCGTCGGAAGCCGAGGGACGACACGATGACCCAGTCAAAGCGATTCGTCATCGCCGGCGGCGGGCGAGTCGGACTCCAGACTGCGGAGAACCTCACCGAACAGGGCCACGAGGTGCTGCTGATCGAGGTGGACGCGGACCGCGTCGAGAAGCTGTCTGACGCGTACCTCGGCCCCGTGATCCACGGCGACGCCACCGAGCAGTCGATCCTCAGGCAGGCGGACCTCCGAAACGCCGACGCTATCGCGGCGCTGACCGACGAGACGGAGACGAACACGGAGATCTGTATGACCGCGCACCACCTCGCGCCGGCTATCCGGACCCTGGCCAGGTCGGAGTCGCGGACCGAACAGGAACACGGCGAGGTCGTCGACGCCACGCTGCTACCGCAGTCGCTCGGCGGCGACCACGCGGCCGATATGCTCACCGGCGAAGAGATCCGAACGCTCGTGTTCCCCACCGCCGACCTCGACATCATCGAGGTGACCGTCTCCGAGTCCGCCCCCGTCGCGGGACGCCGGCTCGACGAGATCGCCCTTCCGGCCGGGAGTCTCCTCATCTCCACGTCGGACCGAGAGTCGCTCGCCGGTCCCGACACGCTGCTGGAACCGTCACAACAGTATATCCTCGCCGTCGAGTCGGACGTCGTCGACGAGGTCGTCAAACTCTTTCGCGGGTGACCTCGCCCGACGGCCGCGACCGCCGTCGCGACCGCTCAGGGCCCGTTCGTGACTGGGTGTTTTCGTCGCTCGTCGCCTAGATTCGATATATCGATATGTGATTTACGAGTTCCGTCTCAAACGACATTCCGGCTTCGCGCGTCCGACAAATTTGGACGCACCCGAGCGAATCCGACCCACTCCGGAATTATTACCCCCGGCGCTCACGCAGCACGGGGTATGACCGACTCCGACTGGGGCGACTGGCTGCCGCGCGCGGTCGCGGACGCCGACCCCGACACGGTGGCGCTGTGGTACTTGGGCTGTAACGGCTTCGCGATCAAGGGGAGCGAGGGGACCGCCCTCTGGATCGACCCGTACGTGGGCACGGGCGACCCGCCGCGGACGGTACGGATGATCCCGATTCCCTTCGACCCCGAGGACGTCGAAGTCGCGGACGCGGTGTTGGCCACCCACGAGCACACGGATCACGTTCACGGGCCCTCGCAGGCGCCGATCCTCGCCAACGCGGACGCTGACCTCGTCGCGCCCGACGACTCGCTCGCGGTCGCGCGCGAGGAGGAGCGGTGGACCGACGAGTACGCGGTCGACGACGCCCAGTTCACCGAGGTGACGGAGGGCGACGAGCTGCGGATCGGCGAGTTCACCGTTCACGTCGTCGAGACCCGCGACGCGGACGCCACGCATCCGGTGGGTTACGTGATCGAACACGACGCCGGGACGGTGTTCCACGCCGGGGACAGCAAGCCGTCGCCGACGTTCGAGGGGCTCGCGGAGCGGTTCGACATCGACCTCGGCATCCTGGCGTTCGGCTCGGAGGGCACGATACCGGACAAGGAGACGGGCGAACCGGTTCAGACGAAGTGGTACAGCGACGAGAACGAGATCGCGACGGCCGCGAACGACCTCGGCCTCGACCGGCTCGTCCCGACCCATTGGGACATGTGGAAGGGGCTGACCGCCGACCCGACCGCGCTCCACGACCACGTGCGGAGCTACGAGTCTCCGGATCGGCTGGAGATCGTGGAGATCGGCGATCGAATAGACCTGTAGATGGGAGCTGAGCGGCCGTTTTCGCGGCGTATCGGTTATCACCGGCGAAACCCGGCCCGTGGAATTTAAGCCCCTGCTCCGGGACCGTGGAGTATGAGCGAACGGACGGCGGAGGCGGCCACGACCGTCGACGAGGACGGCATCCGCGTCGAGAAATCCTTCACGGACGACGCGTTCCCCGTGCCGGCGGTGATGTACACCCTCTCCTCACACCGTGAGGACCCCGTACGGGTGCGTATCGTCGACCGGATCCCGGAGTCGTTCCCGATGGACCGAGTGGGGTTCCACCCGGAGTACGAGAGCGAGAACTGGACCGCGTACAAGGACCACCGCGTGGAGTTCGAACGGGTGATAGACCCCGACGAGACCGTCGAGACGGTGTTCGGGATCCGCGACGACGACCCCGACCTCGACGGGTTCCTCGGCACGCCGGTGATCGAACACGTGCCGGTCGGCGAGGAGATCGAAGACGTCCTCGGCGCCGGCGACACGGACGCCGTCCGAGAGGTGCTCTCCGGCGACCGCGCGACGCTCCCCGGAATGGCGGAAGAGGACGAACTGTTGGCGGGAGACCCCGCGGAGTCCGGTGAGGGCGCCTCGGCCCGCGATCCCGGCCCGGAACCCGCGGCGGAACCGGAACCGGAGGCAGAGAGCGCCACGGAAGCCGCCGCCGGCCGCGAAACCGAGGCCGATCCTGAGCCCGACACCCCCGAGCCGCGAACGGTCGCCGACGACGGGACGGCCGCGGTGTCCCCACATGAGGGGGAATCGGTCGGCGCCGCGGTCGAACCCGAGGCCGGAGCCGAAGAGACAACCCCTGCCGATGAGCCCGACGAAACGCCCGAAACAGACGACACAGCCGCCGAGTCGGCCGTCGAAGACGAGCCGGAAGTCGCCGACGAAGACGGAACGGAAGCCGACGAAGACGGAACGGAAGCCGACGAAGACGGAACGGAAGCCGACGAACTCGACGAAACCGACGAGACGGACGAGGCGAGTCTTCCGGGCGAAGGCGGTCTCGCGGCCGCGTTAGCGGCCGAGATCCGCACCGGGGCGGCCGACGAGGAGGACATCGAGACCATCGAGAGGGCGTTCGACGCGAGCGTGCCGCGCAGCGTCGACGTGCGGATCGCTCGACTCCAGTCGAGCGTGGCCGACATCGAGGCGTACGCCGACGCGCTCGCGGAGTTCATCGACGGCGAGGGGACCGCCCGAGAGATCCTCGACGGGATCGACGAGCGTGTGGACGCCGTCGAGTCCGAGGTCGACGCCCTCGACGATCGCCTCGACGACGCGGAAGACGATCGCGAGGAGATCGAGTCGGACGTCGCCCGCGTCGACTCCGCGGTCGCGTCGACCTCCGACGCGGTCGATGCGGTCGACGAGCGCGTGGAGGCCGTCGAGACCGACCTCGATGCGGTCGAAGACGACGTGCGCGGCGTGGAAGACGACGTACAGGCGGTCGAAGACGACGTTCGCAGCGTGGAAGGTGACGTGCGCGGCGTGGAGGACGAGGTCGCGTCCGTCGAGGAAACCGTCGAGTCGGTCCGAGACGGCGTCGCGGCCGTCGAGAGCGACGTCGAGGACCTCGCCGACGACGTCGACCGGGTGGAGGGGACGGCGGACGCCGCCGCGGAGACGGTCGACGACCTGGGCGACGACGTGGAGACGCTGTACGAGGAGGTCGACAGGGCGGCCGAACAGGCCGAGAACGCCGAAGAGCGGGCCGAAAGCGCCGAGGACCGCGCGGCCGGCGTCGCGGAGCGCGTCGACGACGTGGAGTCCGGACTCGACCGCTTCGACGAGGAATTCGACGACCTGTGGGACGACCTCGCGGAGGTGGACAGCCGGCTCACCGACATCGAGGACCGGCTCGGAGAGGACCTCGACGACGTTGCCGCCGAGCTAGATGAGATCAACGACCACCTCGACGAGCTGGACGAGTTCCGTACCCGGCTCAACGAGGCGTTCGGCCCGTAGTCGCTCCGTTTCGACGATCGAGCGGCGACACCGAACGCCGTCGGCGGCACCCCGGTTGAAAAACGCAACCCGTTTTACGCGCGCGGTCGCAGATGGGGCAATGACAGACCCGGTCCCGGTCGCCGTGCCCCGGAAGGGGCGCCCGCTCGAAGCGGTCTTAGAGCGGATCGCGACCGTCGCGAGCGACGACCGCCTCGACCGGCTCGCGGACGGCGTGAGCAACACGCTCCGATACGAGAAGGCCGTCACGAAGGGGTCGGTCGACGCCGACGAGGGCCCGTACGAGCGGCTCGCGGAGTACTCCGACCCGACGACGGCGGCCGAACCGGAGTACACGCTGCTGCGCGACGACCGGGACGGCAAGCCGCGGCGAATCGTGTTCGACGCCGCCACGGTGGATCTCGGCGACGTGACAGTCAAGCTCGTCGGCCGCGAGGAACCGTTCCGTGCGCTCCGAACCCACGAGTTCGCGCTCGGATTCGACTCCGCCGACCTCGTCTTAGAGGAGGTCGTCGGGATCCGAGGGGGCGGGCTCGGCGACATCTCGGACATCAACGACCGGATCGACCCGGTCGACACCGACGTGCGCGTGGTGACCGGTCTCGGTGACACGGTGTACCACACGCTGATGGGACGCGAGGACCGACGCAGACCGGGAGAGACGTACGACCGCGCGTATCTGGCCGACTACGAGGGGTCACTGTGTATCTCGCCGCGGTACGAGCGCCTCGTCACTGCCGTGTTAGGGACCGACGCGCTCGACGGGGTGGAGTTCGTCTACCCGGAGGCCGACGAGGAGGAGGAGGCGGCGATAGCCAGAGTCGGTCTCGGCGTCTACCTCACCGTCACCGGCTCGACGGCGCGCGAACACGGACTCGCCGTCGGGGAACACCTCTTCCCGAGCGAGACGGTCCTGATGCGTAACGCGGCCGAGACCGACGATTCGGTCTCCCGCGTCCTCCGGGCGCTCGAACGAGAGGCGGCCGACTCGGAGATCCGCGTCTGATACCAGAGATAGTATAGCGGCATGAGATGTACGCGTTCGAGTCGGGACGACGTCCGGCGCCGATGTGTGCCGTTTCGAACCGGCACCCGCCGAGTACTATCGCCAGTTACCCCAGCGTTCTCGCACTACGACTCTCGTCGCCGCACCGAGCGCCTCGCGCAGAGCGGGGAAAGCGATTGGGCCGACGGACGACATCCGGGGCCGATCAGATTCACATTGCCGTCCGTTGGGCATCGCGTGTCCCAATTGAATATCTTGGATTGTATAACTAGTAGTTGGAACTAATGATACTAGAGAGTTGGATAATAAACTCAACCCGGCCAAAACGTGGTCCTGCTCACTGAGATAAAATCACTTATCCAGAAATCTAGGATAGATTGAAGTCACGGCAGCGAGAACGGTCGTCCGAGAACGATGGGAGGCGATCGACAGTCGGTGAAGACGTACGTGCCGACGGAACAGAAGGACGTGTGGCGCGACCACGCCGACGGGCTCGACATGTCGCTGAGCGAGTTCGTCAGGACGATGGTTCAGGCCGGGCGGAGGGGGTTCGCGCCGACCGGATCGGAAGGTCGGGAGGAGTCCCCTTCCGAGCCCGCTGACCCCGGGGGTAGCGACCTCGAAAAGCGCGTCCACGCGGCTCTCGAATCGGGGCCCCGCTCGTGGGACGAACTCGTCCAAGCGGTGGTCGGCGACGTGGAGGACGAACTGGAGGAGACCCTCGACGAGCTACAGGAGCGCAATCGGATCCGGTACAGCGGCCGAGAAGGGGGGTACGTGTTGACCGATGAGTAGCGCGAGAGCGTCTCCGGACCCCGACGACCCTGTCGGCTACTTCCTCGAAGACCTCACCTACCACGGAAAGACGGACCGGACCAGGGCGGCGTACGAGCGCGTTCTCCGGCGGTTCGAGGCGTTCCTGGACGACGTTGATCCGGAGGCCGCGACGCACCGCGACTGTATGGCGTTCGTCCACTCGCTGCGGGGTGACGTCGCCGACAGCACGGTCGCGACGTACGCGGCGTACCTCCACCGGTTTTACGGGTATATGACGGAGGTGGAGGCCTTCGACGGTAACCCAATGACGCTGGTGATGGAGGAAATGGACGAGACCGTCGATAAGGACCCGGCCCGCCGCGACGTCTCGGTCCCGGCGATGCGCTCGTTCGTCGCCGGAATCCGGCACCCGCTCCACCGCGCGCTGGTGGTGACGCTCCTCAAGACCGGCATGCGGGTCGGCGAGCTGTGTAACCTCGACCTGCGAGACCTGTCGGTCAGCGACCCGGACCTCCTCAACGCGACGTACTCGCTCGGGGGACGCCCGGCGCTGTCCGAACGGCCGGACTCGATTTTCGTGACCGCCGAGGCGACCGTCGGCGAGGAGCTGAACGGGGAGGTGCGAACGGCCGCGAACAAACGGAAGCGCGGGACGGTGATCCCGGTCGACGACGAACTCCGCAGAGCGCTGAAGACGTGGCTCGCGGTGCGTCCGGACTCGCCGTCGCCGGCTGAGCCGCTGTTCGTCGGCACCGCGGAGGGATGGGGGGAACGATTGGAACCGCAGGCGGTCAGACACGTCGTCGAGCGGCACGCCCGCGAGGAGGGGTGGTACCGGACCGGCGGCGGCGCCGACGAGAACGTCACGCCCCACTACTTCCGCCACTTCTTCACGACGCACCTCCGCGACAGAACCGGCGACCGCGGAGTGGTGAAGTACCTCCGCGGCGATGTCGCCGACGACGTGATCGACACGTACACGCACAACTGGGGGGATCAGGTCCGGGAGGTTTACGAGGCGAACGTCTACCGACTCTTCGCGTGAGAGTGGTTCCAATTTCGTCGTCCCAGTAGCGACTCGTTTCGTTCGAGCGCAGCCACGTAAATCGTATGTGGCTATATCCAAACTGTGGGGCCGGTCGCGAAGATACCGGGGTGGTCGCACACGAGCACGGTGGGCTGAACCCTTCCGAAAATAGTCGACGGCGCGGCCGGCCGCTCGAACGGTCCGCGTGTCGACTGACGGCGAAGCACCGTGTCACTCACATGTCGGAAAAAACGGTGAAGCAACGACGATGGCGCTCCTGAGAGTGCCGCCCTCACCGGCCTGTCCGTCCTCGCCGGGACGGCGGTCACCACCTTCCTCTGTGTCGGACCCCGACGGCTGTCCCGCGCGGCGAACGGCTTCGGCGACCGCTCTCGCGACGTAGCCTCGTGCCTCGCGGCGGCGCCGGCGGACCGCGAGCCGGTACCCGGCTCCGGCGAGCGGTACGGCTGGGCGCTCGCGGAAGGGACCGGCGCGGCCGCGGCGCTCGCGGAGCGCGCCCGCGACCGGGGCGGCGACGTAGCCGCCGAGCGATTCCGCGAGCGGCGCAACCGGTTCGTCGACTGCGTCGACACGTACCGCGGCCCGGCCGGGCCTTGGTACGAGAAGCTCTCGCCCGCGGGGAGCGACGGCGGCCCCGTACCGCCGGAGCCGCCGGGCGTCGAACCAGACTACCACCCCGCGAGCGCCCACTTCGAGAGCTGGCGCTCCGGGGTGCGGTGAGCGCGGAGAACGGCTCAGGCGACCGAAAGGAAAGAGTGGGCGCGGTCCGCCCGACGGTCACTCCTCGTCGAGGAGGCTCTCGACGAGAGCCTCAGGATCGAATCGCGTGATGTCGTCGTACCCCTGCCCGGTTCCGAGGAAGAGGATCGGTTTCCCGGTGACGTACGCGACCGAAATGGCGGCGCCACCGGAGGAGTCGGCGTCGGCCTTCGTCAAGATTGCGCCGTCGATCGCGGCGGCGTCGTTGAACTCTTTCGCGCGGTTGACCGCGTCCTGCCCCGCGACGGCCTCGTCGACGAACAGCGTCATGTCCGGGTCGACGACGCGGTCAATCTTCTCCAGTTGCGCCATTAGGTCGTCGCTCGTGTGGAGCCGCCCCGCCGTGTCGCCGAGGACGACGTCGACGTCGTTCGCCTCGGCGTACTCGACGCCGTCGTAGATGACGGCCGCCGGGTCGCCGCCCTGGTCGTGGCTGATCAGGTCGCGGCCGAGCCGGTCGGCGTGTTCGCGGATCTGCTCGTTCGCGCCCGCGCGGTACGTGTCGCCGTTCGCGAGGACGGATGAGTAGCCTCGGTCACCGAGCCACTCGGAGAGCTTCGCGATGCTCGTCGTCTTCCCGACGCCGTTGACGCCGGTGAAGACGATGGTGACGGGTTTGTCGGCCTCGGCGATCCGCTCTTCGAAGTCGAACTGTCCGACGGCGATGACGTCGAGGAGGGCGTCGTGGAGCGCAGACTCGACGAGTTCGCCGGTCGTCTCGACCTGCTTGCGGGACTCGCCGAGCATGCTCTCGCGGACGCTGTCGAGGATCTGCTCGGCGACGCTCATCTCCACGTCGCTCTCGAGCAGCGCCATCTCGAGGTTCCACAGCGGCTCCTCGAGGTCCTCCTCCTCAATGATGATGCGCCCGGTCGCGAACGCCTTCGCGCGCTGGAAGGTACTCGGCTCGTCGTCGTTCGACGACTCGTCCGAACCGCCCGCGTCGCCGTCGACCGCCGAACGGGATTCCGCGGTCGCGTCGGCGCCGCTCTCGGCGGTCGTCGCTTCCTCGGGCGGGGCCTCGTCCTCCTCGGCCTCCGTCGACTCCTCGACGTCCTCGCGGAAGCCGGAGAGCTTGTCTTTCAGTCCGTCGAACACGGTATAGTCTCCGTCTTACTCCCCGTCGCCTTCCTCGGCCTGCTGCATCTGCTGCATCTGCTGTTGCTGCATCTGCTGTTGCATCTGCTGGGCCTGCTGTTCGAGCTCGTCGCTCTCGGACTCCAGCTCGTCGACCTCCTCCTGCGTCTCCTCGATCCGGTCGTCGAGCGCCTCCTGCTTGCGCCGGAGGACGTCGATCGCGTCGCCCTGCTCCTGCTCCGCGGAGTAGTTCCCGCCGAGCGAGACGATGACCTCGTCGATGTCCTGGACCTCCGCGCGGAGGTAGGCGCCGCCGCCGAGCGGGACCTGAACGGTCGCGCCCGTGTCGAGGGTCTTGATGGCCTCGACGGCGTCGTCGATGTCGGCCTTCTCCTCGCGGTAGTCGGCGATTTCGCCTTCGAGGGCCTCGATCTCCTCGTCGAGCGCCTGGATCTCCTGTGAGAGCTGCTGGAGCTGCTGTTGTCCGCCGCCCATCATGCCTCGGACACCTCCTCGATCTCGATCTGGGTGCGCTTCCGGTTGTGCTGGCTCCCGACCGTGGTGTAGATCCGCTCGCGGGCGAGGTCCTCGTTCTCCGCCTCGATGTCCTTCGTGAACGGCTGGTCGCCGTCTCGGCTCTGGAACCGTCCACTCACCGTGTAGGTACTCATGTTCCCCGATCCGGCAGGGACAGGGAAGTATCTTCCTAAAAGGCGACAGGCGGCCGCGTCATCGCGGACCGCCCGCGACGACGGCCGTCACGGCGTCGCGTCACGGAAATCGTGTGCCGAGGGGGGGTCATCCCGAGAGGTCCGCGCGGCGGAATCGGACGATAGCGATCGCGAGGAGGACGGCCGTCGCGGCGAGCAGGACTGCGGCGCCCGTGAAGTCGTACTCGCCCAACACCAACACCGCGGAGGGGTCGTAGTGGGCCGTCGGGCTGACGTTCCCGGCCGCGGCGTAGTCGGTACTGGCGACGAGGGAGTCGAACATGAACAGCGCGAACAGTCCCCCGAGCGCGACCCGCTGAGCGACCCCCGGCCGCGAGAGCAGCGTCGAGACGGCGATACCCGCCGCGACGCACGCCACGTGATACGGCACCGCGAGCGCGTGGACCGCCGCGAGGCGTTCGACCGCGATCGTCCCGCCGACCGCGACGACGCCGACGTACGCGACGACCGGCAGCACGACATTGAGGAGGACGACGAGCGGAACCAGTCCGAGAAACCGACCGATCACGATGTCGCGTCGCGCGACGGGCGCCGACAGCGTCAGGTCCATGCGACCGGAGGCGATGTCCCCCGCTATCGTCCCGCCGGCGAGGTACGCCAGGTACAGCCCGACCAGCAGGAGCCAGGCGAACTGGTAGAACTCAACCGCGAGGAAGCCCTCGATAGATGAGATGGCGATGATCCCGAACGCCTCCCGGACCGCGGGCGGGAACGCCTCGACGTACGCGTCGAGGTCGACGTCCGCGGTCGCCAGGGACGGGAAGAACGCGAGGAACACCAACAGGAACGAGGAGAGCAGGCCAGTCAGCACGACCGTTCCGCGGGCCCGGCCGGCGGCGTCGTACCGTGCGATCGCGAGCCACGGGGTCGCGCGGTCGCTCATCGCTCGTCACCCCCCGATTCGGCGGTCGGATCCGCGTGCGCTCCGCGGTTGGTCGACGCCTCGGCCTCCTGACGCTCGCCGCCGCCGATCGGTCCCGGAACGTCGCCGTCGTAGAACGTCATGAACGCCTCTTCGAGCGGCGCATCGACGACGTCGAGGTCGAGGACGGTGTACCTCGAGAGCAGGTCGACCAGCGCGTCGTACTCGCCGGTCCACGTGAACGAGACGGTCTCCCCGACGCGCAGATTCATGATCCCGCGGAGCTCGAAGTCGCCGCGATCGACGTCTTCGGCGACGCGGATCCGCACCTGCTTGCCGCCGCGAGAGCGGAGGTCTGCGACCGACTCGACCGCGACGAGGTGCCCCTCTCGGAGGACGCCGACGCGATCGCACAACGCCGCCACCTCGCCCAGCACGTGGGAGGAAAGGAGGACGCTCGCCCCGTCGCCGACGCGCTCGCGGACGAGGCCCGCGAACTCCTCTTGAAGCAGCGGATCGAGTCCGGAGGTCGGCTCGTCGAGCAACAGGAGTTCCGGGTCGTACATGAACGCGGCCACCAGCGCGACCTTCTGCCGGTTTCCCCGGGAGAGGTCGCCGATGCGGCGCGACTCGTCGAGCCCGAAGCGTTCGACGAGGCGGTCGCGGCTCGACTCCCCGCGGAGCGCCGCTTGGTGGTCTAAGAACGCGCCGGCCGTACGGTCGCGGTCGAGCCCCGGATCCCCGGGGAGGTACCCGATCCGCTCGCGTGCGCGACGCGACGCGACCGGGTCCGTGGCGTCGCGCCCGAGGAGCGTCGCGCCGCCGTCCGTCGGCGACAGGAACCCCAACAGCGTGCGGATCGCGGTCGTCTTCCCCGCGCCGTTCGGGCCGAGGAAGCCGAACACCTCGCCGTCCTCGACGGTGAAGGAGACGTCTTCGATCCCCCGGACGTCGCCGTAGTACTTGGAGAGGCCACGGCACTCGATAGCGGGCATACCGTCCTCAACTCCGCTGTAGCTCTTAAATGTGGGAGTGAGGTTCGCGAAGCGAAGCGGGGGCGGCGACGAGGGGGCGG